>NZ_JBEOVJ010000028.1:0-92719 GCF_040295435.1 Streptomyces sp. NPDC002809 | reverse complement strand
GTCCGCATACTGGATGTATTCGGACGTTCCGACAACGCGGCGAGGCGCCGTAGCTGTCGTCGCGCGCCCGCCAGGGATTACGGGACAGCCCTTAGTCGACGCCTTCGCATCATCCCTGTGATGTGAAAGAGCCCCGGGCGCCCACAGCCCCGGGGCTCTCATCCTTCATACGGGGGGTTCTCCAGCGGCACCGCGGTCACGGACCGCCGGATCTGCTCCATCGTCGTCGGCAGCGGTTCCCACCCATGTGAGCCAGCCATCACCCAGTTCAGCGCCACGATGCCGCGCGCGTACCCCTGCCGAAGTCCCTGCGCACTGAGCGGCACCCCCGGCGGTCCGGCCTTCGACGGCACCAGCGACACCCACAGCGCCGTCTTAGCGCCCTCCAACGGCAGCGACTCGACCAGGCCCCGCCGCACCTCCAGCCACCGCCGGACCGTGACCTGAGAACCCTCCCGCAGCGGGTACCACTCCACCTCCGGCAACGGTGCCAGCTCGGCAACCGCAGCCAGCACCCGCTGCCGGGACTCCTCCGACATTCGCTCCACCCAACCGCCCAGCACGGCCCGCACCGTCTCCGGGCCCACCTCCGCCAGCGCGGCAATCTCCTCGACCCGGTTCGGTGCCGCCTTCTGCTGCTGCCGGCGCACCGCCACCGCCGTCTCACCCGGCGCCAGATCCGCCAGAGTCTGCGCGGCCAGTTCCCCGGACCGCGGCGCCGCGTCCAGCATCACCGCGACGATCGCCAACGTCCGGGCCCGGTCCTCGTACGACAGCGCCGTGCCGTCCCGCTCCAACGGCCCCCGACCAGCCAGATCCACCATCCCCCGGTACAGCGCATCCAGCGACCTGCCGCCCACCGTGGGCTTCGGCTCCGGGTTCGCGATCGACGGGAGCTTCACCGTCTTCCCCGCCGGCAACACCTCCCGGGCCAGGATCTTCAGACAGTCCCGCACGATCCGCTGCGACCACTCCGGCAACGGCTTCCCGACGTCCTTCTCCCAGTGCCGCAACTGCCCGTCCACAGCCAACTCCCAGAACGGGCGCAGCGCAGCCCACGTGAACAACTGCTGCGCGGTCCGGGACGATCTGGCCGGCATCTCATCCCGGCCCACCGCCCGGTCGAACATGCCGACCACCATCTGGAGCTGCCGCAACCGGCCCGCCGACACCGTCCCCGCCATCGAGTCGACCACTGCGGACAGTTGCCGGACCGACGAGGCGCTGTACTGCTTCACGGGGTGCCCTTCGATGTCGTGAACCGGTCGACCAGGTGGTCGTACACGGCGACAGCAGCCGCGGCGTGCTTGGCCTTTCGGGCGCTACCGTCACGACGTCGAATGTAGCGAAGGGTCGTCTCGATCGCGGCGTGGTCGGCGTACTCCTGGATCTCCTCGACCGGTGTTTCGCCGTCGTGCATGTGGGTGAGCTTCGAGGCCCGCAGAACGTGTGGAGTGAGGTCACGGTCGCCGAGCACTCCAGCGGCCTGCCCAAGGCGGGTGAGGAGCCGGTCAACGGCGTGCCGGTCCATCGGGTTTCCCTGGTCGTTCAGGAGCAGCGCGCCATCGGTTCGGTCGCCGACGGCGGCGTCGATTAGGTCACCAAGGCGCTTGGGGAGCGGGAAGGCCCGACCCTTGCCACCCTTGCGTCGCAGGTCGAGGATGCGTTCTCCGTTCAGCGTCTTCAAGTGGTGGAGCTCAGCGGTACAGCACTCCGTGACGCGGCCGGCCAGCGTGTAGATGAGGACGGGCACCAGCGCCTGCTGCGGGGTTTCGGCGGCGTTGATGACGGCCTGGAACTCGGGTACTTCAAGGATGGGGGTGGCGGTCGTCTCGTCGCGCGGGTCGACGCGGGGTCGGTCGTGCTTGGTGACCGGGGAGACGATGCTCTGGTCCTTTATCTTCCACTTGGCGTAGTCGGCGAGCGCGGTGAGGACGGACAACCGCCGGTTGATGGTGCGCGGTGCCTTCTTCTGCGCCTTCTGCGTCTTCGTCCACGTCTCGATGATGCCGGGGGTAATCGCGCCGACGAAGAACCGGTCGTGCCCGGCCAACTCCCGTGCCACACCGGCCCAGAGGCGAATGTCATCAGCGTAGGCCTGCTTCGACGTCACGGCGGGGACGGCTTCGGAGCCGAGCCACGAGGTGATGAGCAGGAAGGTGTCACGGTCGCAGAGTTCGGCGAGGAGTTCGAGCCGGTAGCGGCGTTCGCCGAGACGCCGGGTCCGGGGGTCGCGGGGGGCGACGGTACCGAGGGTGTCCCGCAGCCAGTACAGGGCCTCCTCAGAGGAGCCCGGCCGCGCCAGTTCGGCGTGGGGCCGGGCGCTGACAGTGCGGTCGGTCATCGGTTCCACGCGGCTTGGAAGTCTGGGTGGTCCTTCCACTGGCGGGCGATGACAGCCAAGGAGAGACGTTGCATACCGAGGTACTCGCCTTGCTTCACGGCGGTTTCCGCAGAGCCGGTCACGACCACCACGGTGTCCAGTAGCGCTTGGAACGCTCTGAGCTCATTGGACCTGTAGGCGGCCTTCTCGTGGAGCGGGGTGATGCGGGCCTTGATGAAAGCGCCCAAGGCTTCGATGTCCGTCAAGGTGGGCAGTTGGAGCGCAGAGTCACTCATGATCTGAGTCTATCCGTGATCACTCTTAACACACGTTATGCGTCTCTCAGGGAACGATCCTCCGCGCACAGCGCTCAGTCGATGATGCCCTTGCCGAGGATGTCGGAGCGGATGAAAGTTGCCTGGTCGTGGTGGAAGTCGCGGCCGGCGACGAAGCGACGGCCCTGGCCGCGGTCGCGGAGCTGGGGCTTCAGGGGATACGGCAGTTCCACATCGGGGAGCCCGGCTCGGGCACATGCACCGCATCGAAAGACCTCATACCCGTACCAAGGCGCGGAACGTGGGCCCGGTTCCCGGTCAGCGGGTTGTTCACCTGAACGGGAAGACCAGGGTGGAGCGGAGCACCTTGGCGGAGCATGATCATGTTACTTCGTGTGAATTTCTATAGGACAGATCCCCAGGTCAGAGCTGTGTGATCACGAGGCTCCGCCAGAACGGGCGCGTCGCCAGATCCGTGATGCTCCCATTGCTGAGCCCCAGGTACCCACCCCGGTACGTGGTGTCCGCGACCGGCCCCGTCGTCCACCCCGTCCCGTCCGTACGGCGCAGTTCCACCGTCGTCGGCGTGACGTCGATCTGGAAGCTCATCGGGTTGTCAGCGACGACGGCTGTTGTGGGTGGGGCGGTCGCCAACGTCGTCCCCGAGGTAACTCCGGGAGAGTGTCGGTTGAGCTGCAGCTGCCCGTTGGCCCGCATCACCACGTGGTAGCCGCCGGTGGCGTTGGCCGTGCTGAAGCGGTAGGCGTCGTCCGAGACCTTGCCGAAGTAGAACCCCCCGTGAAGGGTCAGGTCGCCGGGCAACACCTTGTGCTTCATGTCGAACGCGATCCGGTACCCGCCGGCCCCGGCCTGAATCGGTGCGTAGGTGCCAAGGCCGTAGGACTGGTTCGGCAGGGCGTTGATGCTGACCCAGCCCACGTCCGGCGCCGGGGCGAACTGGAGGGCGTAGGCGCTGTCGTAGTCCAGCGTCGGTGTGCCCCCGCTCTCCTTGACCTGAAGGTCCCAGCGGGACGCGGTGCGCTGCGGGAGGCTGGTGGACACGTAGCGGGGGTCGGAGGCCATGATGCCGACCACCCCAAGCCCGGTCAGGCGCGTGACCTGGGAACGGCGGTAGACCGGCCAGGAGAAGACCGGCTTGCCGCGGGCCACGACCTGCTGGATCCGCAGGTCGGTGAAGTTCGTCTGGACACCCCAGTAGTCGACCAAGGAGTCCTTGCCGTCCATCGTGGCGTCGGTCGTCCCGGAGTCGAGGTACACCCACGTCCGGTAGCCGGCCCCCTTCGCCCACGGCAGAGACGCGGTGCCGATGTGGGCCTTCCACACCACGCTTCGGGGGGCGTGCGGGTAGTACGTGCTGAGCATGTTCTCGAGCGGCACCACCGCGTCGTTGCCCTTGGCCTCCAACAGGATGACGACCTTGCCGAGGAACTCATCGAGGACCTGGCGGAGCGGCACCATCGGCTGATCGGTCCAGCCCGGGCCGAGCATGACGCGTCCGTTGGTGAGGACGGTCTGCCCGATCTCCTCGGTCGTGTAGCTGTTGACGTTTCCAGTGCGGTAGGTGGTGCGGTCCATCGTGGTGTCGTGGATGCACCACAGCTCACCGCTGGCATCGACGTTGACGGACACCTCAAGCGGGAAGCCCTGCGCAGCGCTGGCCCGGTAGCCGATCAGGGTGTGTTCGGGGCTGACCATGCCGCGGCCTCGGTGTGCGAAGACGCGCGGGTTGGACGGCGTGGCACCGGCGAAGTAGGCGTCGACGGTCTGAATGGCGTTCGGTAGGTACAGGGTGGCGGCGCTGCTGGCGGCGGCGGTGACAGCGTTGGTGGCCTTCGCCGTCGCGTCGGCGGCCGCCGCGGCGGTGGCGGCTGACTGCGCTGCCGAGGCCTTGGTGGAGGCGTCGGAGGATGCCGTACTGATTGCGGCCGCCTGGGCGGCATCAGCCTTGCTGGTGGCGTCAGTAGCGGCTGCGGCGATGGCCGCGGCCTGGGCGCTGCTCGCCTTGGTGGCCGCGTCCGTGGCCGCTGCGGCCGTCGCAGCTGACTGTGCGCCGGCGGCCTTCGTTGTGGCGTCGGCCGCCGCGGCGCTGATGGCCGCTGTCTGTGCTGAGGACGCCTTCGTGGACGCGTCCGTCGCTGCGGTGCTGATTGCCGTGCCACGGGCGGAGTCCGCCTTCGTCGTGGCGTCGGCGGCCGCCGTGGTGATGGCGGTGTTCTGCGCGGCCGCGGCCTTGCTCGCGGCGTCCGTCGAGGCGGCACTGATGGCTGCAGCCCGGGCCGTGTCGGCGGCGCCGGCAGGGTCGTACGCCCCATCGGAGCGTTCCACTTCGGCGGCCAGGGCGGTGTCGGTGTACTCCTGTGCGTCCGCTGTACCGGCCGGGCCGACGAGGGAGGCGAGGAAGTCGGCCTCGGTGCCGGTGTTCCCCTCCCCCAGCCACAGTTCGTACGCCGAGGCGCCCGCCGAGCCGTCGGTTCCGTCCTGCCCGTCCTCGCCGGCCGGGCCGGGGACGTACACGATGGTGCTGCCGCCGGTCGGCGCGTCACCCAGGTCAACGCGCAGGTCGCCCATCCAGTGCGGGCCTGCCGTTTCCGGGACCAGGACGTGAGTGATGACCGGGGTGCCGTCGAGGGCTCGCCCCTCCATCACCGCCCACACCGTGTCGCCGGCCGCGGCCGCGGCCGCAATGAGGGTGTTCGGGGTGAGCTCGACGGACCAGGTGCCGTCGGTCTGCGGTGTCACCGTCACGGGGCGCACGATCTCCGCCTGGGCGTCGGCGACGTACCCGACTGCCCGGGCACCGGTGACGTCGACCAGGGTGCACGTCACCTCCGTGCGGGCCGGAGTCCCGCCGATCAACTTGCCCGTGACGGTCGCCATCTCAGACTCCAGTTCGGTTGTACTCGTCGACCAGCGGGTGCGGGTCCGGCGGCGGCCCGACTGGGTTACGGGCCCACCGGTACAGGTCGTCCATCGACCAGGAGAACGCCTGTAGGAACCTTTCGAGGCGGGACTGCTTGTTCCGGATCTGCTGGTTCTCCGACCGGAGCTGCCCGTTCTCCTTGTCGACCCGGTCAACGGTCGCCTGCAGCACCGCGAGGTCCGCCGTTCGTAGAGCGGGGGCGGCTGCCGCTGCGGCGGCGGCCTGATTCGCTGCGGCAGTCGCCTGAGCAGCCCGCGTCGTGGCACGGGACGTAAAGACTCCCGCGACCACCACGCCTACCGCGCCAAGCGCGGCTACCAATCCCGACAGGATGTTCATGCTGCTGCGCCTTTCCCAGGGCGGCGGGGCACTGGGGGGACCGAATACTCGGGAACCGTGGCCGCCCACATGATGACCCCGACGTGCGAGGTGAGGTACCAGAGCGCGACGAACGCGCCCCGGGAGTACTCGCCGCTGACGGCAGCGGCGAGATAGGCGACAGCCCACACAGTGGGGGGTACGAGTGCCGCCGCGTATCCGGCCCAGTCACGGCCGACACGCAGAAATGCAGAGCCGGCTGTGATCAGCCCTACCGTGATCCACAACAGCGACCAGTGACGCAGCGAGCACCAGTGCGTGAGGAGTTGCAGACCCTGTTCGCTGGGGGGATTGACCAGGAAACTGATCCCCCAGCACGTTTTGCCCACACCGATGATGAGCAGGAACGTGCCGCGGCGGCCCGCACGCTTACCGAGCTTCCGGTACACGCGACGAACGGTTCGCAAGGGGGCCGCCGGGGCCATCAGTCACCCACCACCAGGTGCGTCACCGACGCCTTGGCCGGGACAGGCGCGGTGACCTGCGTCCGGTCCCACATCGCGACTACGGCCGCGGCCACGGACAGGACAACTGCCTGCTTCTCCGCCGACCAGTCGAGGCCGAAGCCGACAGCGAGGGCGATGGCGGCCTGCACGAAGCCCAGGAGGGCGGCGCCGACACCGTCGGATGCCATGACGGCGAGGGTGACACCGACTGCCGCGGCGGCGACAGCGTTGATGACGGCCTGCTGCTCGCCGGACACGTCCACACCGAACGCGGCGACGAGCTTGACGATGACGGCGATGAGGCTGAGGAGTACAGCCGGTTCGCGACCGAAGATCTTCACGGGGTTCTCCTTGCAGATGGGATGGGTTGGGGGGTGGTCAGGACTTCGGGACCTTGAGGGCGGCCCAGGACTTGGCGCCCGGGATGCCGTCGGCGGCCGCGCCGGTGTAGCCGAGCTTCCGCTGCCACGCGGCGTAGGAGCTCTTGTCGCTGTTCGTCCAGTTCGGGCCGGGCCCGGTGGCGTAACGTCCGCAGCCCTCCGCGACGAGGCGGCGGCCCATCGCGGTGACGATCGGGCTGTGGCGGCCGCCGTGGAAGAAGCCGGCACCCGGAAACGGCTCCAGCGGCTGGGCAGACGGCTTGGGAGCAGCGGCGCTCGAGAGCTTCAGCTTCTGGCCGACGGACAGCTTGTTGGCGTCCTTGAGGCTGTTCAGCTTCACCAGGGCGGCGACGGTCGTCTTGTGGGCGCTGGCGATAGAGGAGAGCGTGTCGCCCTTCTTCACCACGTAAGTGCCGCTCGAGCTGGTCCCGCCTCCGGTGCTCGGGGTCGGCGTGCTGGTTGCCTTGCCCGGGACGATGTCCGTGTCGATGGCGCCCGGATCCCAGTGGGAGTTGCCCGGCACGTGACAGTGACCGAAGTGCCCTCCGCGAGACTGCCAAGTGCTTCGGGAGCGCGATCCGCTGGCCACAGCCGCAGCTGTGGCCGCGGGCTTCCCGGCCGGCCAGACGTCAGGAATGCCGTGCGCGCGCATCGCGGCGATCAGCTTGCGGTAGTTCGGCTTCTTTGCCGGATCGAAGCCCTTCGTCCACGGAGAGGCCGCCCGGCCGAGGACCTCGACCTGAATGTTCACCTTGCCCTCGCGATTGGTGCGGCGGCTGCCGTCGTTCTGCAGCGCCCGGCCGCTCGAGGTCAGGGGCCCGAACTGGCCCAGCTTGTCGGTCGCGGGGTCGTAGATCACCTGCGGCTCGGCGCCGACCCGGATCAGGTACGCGGCCACGCTGGTGAAGTAGCTTCCGCCGGCCGGGGACTCGGTGGTGTGCCAGGTTGCCCGCGGGGGGTTGCCGGGGGTGTCCATGGCGCCGCCGATGGACTGGTCGCCGAACCGGACCACGCCGTCGATGTACGCCGGGCCGGAGGCGCCGCGCGGCAGGTCCACTGTGCCGCCAGTGCCCTCGTCGACGGCCGCTCCCAAGATCGTGCCAACGGTGACGCCGTCACGGGTGATGGGCTTGCCGATGATGCCGCCAGAGGCGAAGCCGCCCTTCGGCTCCGGGTCGGGCTCGTACACCCGGTACTCGGTTGCGTCGGTCGGGACGTACACGTCGAGGTCGCCGTCGTCGCGCAGAACGCAGAACGCGCCCTCGAGCCGCGGGTGTTCCTTGACGAAGCGTTCCGTGTCCGGCAGGGCGGCGATGGCACGGACCTGGTCGACGTGGGCCTGGTCGACAGTTCCGCAGTATGTGGACGTGATGGCGAGGGTGTCCGGGTCGACGTGGTCAACCGCGGCGTGGAAGGTGCTCACGAGGTGTCTCCGTCTCGGCGGGGCTGCACGATGTCGATCTGCTCGCGGAGTGCGAGGTACGTGGAGAGGTAGAGGCGGCCGTCGCCGTGGTCTCCCCATGCGGAGCCCCATGACTGGCGAAAGCGCAGAACGGTGCGGGTGGGGTCGAGCGCGCCGTCGACCAGGGCGACGTCCTCAAGGGCGGTGACACATACCTCGTGGCCGCCTTCGAGTGGGGAGTCCGCCCAGTCGGGGTCGCTGTCGATGAACCCGGCTACGCCCGGGCTCGAGAACGCGGCGTACCAGGGCATGCCCATGAGGACTGGTCCGGTCTGCAGGAGGGTGCAGAGTTCCTTGGCGGTGGTGGCGTGCCCGTACTGGTCGACGAGGCCGCGGTCGCGCAGGACTTTGGCGATGCCGAGGCCGGACGAGCCGACGTCCTGGGTGGGCCAGGTGGCGTCGCGCCATTCGTCGCGGGAGGTGGCGTCGGCGTACAGGCCGATCGCGAAGTGCTCAGCGGCGGCCGCATGGTCGGTGTTCAGCCCGGCCGCGCCCGCCTGCTCTTTGCTGAGGAGGATCGACAGGAGGGCGGTGCCGGCGTTTCCGGTGCAGGACGACAGTGCGTCCACGTCGTCGTCGAGCCCGTAGTCGCGGGAGGTGTAGATGCCCTGCGCGACCAGCTGCTGCTGGTTGAGGACGGGGATGCGCGGTTCCCAGTTCGTCGCGCGTAGCGGCTGCCCGTCGTAGGGGCGGCGGTAGGCGAGGCTGCGGGGGTCGAGCACGAGGTGACGCCCGAGGTGCGTGGGGGCGTCGTAGGTGCGCACCGTGAGGTTGTCGGGCAAGGCCCGTGCTCCGAAACTCCCCGCGCCCAGAGCGAATATGGCGTGTGCTGCTCCGGCCGGGGGCCGGTGGCAGTCCCTCGGGGGTGGTGCGGGGCGGAGGGTCGCCCTACAGGTCAGCGTACGGTCGTGCGGGCCGGGTACTCCCCCTGGTCAGACGATCTCGGGCTGGGGGTCGAGGAGGGTTGCTGATGTGATCGTCATGAGTTCTCCGCAGAGTCCGCAGCCGACGACGAGGTTGTGGCCGTCGTTGGAGTAGAACTGCGACACCTCGAAGGTCTTGCCGAAGTTCACGCACTCGGGGTTCTTGTCCGTCGCGGTGATGGAGTAGTAGGTGGAGGGGGCGAAGACGATGCCGGGTTCGACGGGGCTGGTCGCTGCCATGGTGAGTCCTTTGGTGGTTGTCAGATGCCGACGATGAGCCAGTACACGCCGGTCGTGGTCGCGTTGGTGCGGGTGACGTAGACGGTCGCGCCGCCTGAGGTGACGTTGTTCCCAGACACGCCGAGCAGCTGCGTGCCGGGGGCCCCGGAGGAGCCGGTGACGAAGATGCGGAAGGTGCTGCCTGCCACGTTGAGGCCGGTGATGGTGGCGGAGCCCACGGTGTTCGCAGCGGTGGTGGTGACGTTGATCGTTCCCCACGCAATGTTGCCTGCGGCGAAGATCCCGTTGGCGGTGATGGCGTCGGACCGCATGTAGATTTCGGTGCCCTTGACCTGTAGGACGGAGCTGCCGCCCGAGGTCCCGTTCTGTGCCCAGAGCTCCAGCAGCGACGCACCTGCGGTCGAGCCGTCCTTGCCCTTGAAATAGGCGTAGTCGTTCGTGGTCGATGTCGCGATCTTGAACTGGCCGCCGCTCCCGGAGGCAGGTGATGTCAGGTCCAGGCGGGCGCTCCCGGAGTCGACGTAGGGGGCCTGCACGACAGTCATGGGCTGCGTGGGCGTTCCCGTGAGGACGGTTGACCACAGCAGTCCGGGCGACGTCTCAGCGGACGCACCCGAGTACAGGGCGAGCCCCGGAACGCCAGTCCCCCCGGCGTCCGGCCCCATCAGGAGGCGAGGCCCCGTAGTTCCCGTTCGGACGATCGCACCGGTCACTGTCGCACCGACAATGCTGCCGCCCGTGATGGTCTTGCCGGTGATGGCGTCGGCCTTGAGAGCGGTGGCGTCGACCGAGCCGGCGGCGAGTTTCCCGGCGGTGATGGTGTTCGCGGCGAGCTCGTTCGCGGTGACGGCGAGAGCTGCGAGTTTCGCGGTGGTGACCGCCCCTGCCGCGATCTTCGAGGCGTTCACGGCGAGCGCGTCGAGCTGTGCGGTCTGTACGGCGCCCGCCACGATTTTCGGGGTGGTGATGGCGTTGTCGCTGATCTCCGTCGCCCCGATCGCCCCGACCGCGACCTTCGCCTGGGTGACGGCGTCGTCGGCGAGTTTCACCGTGGTGACGATCCCGTCGAGGATGTCGGAGGCCACCACCGCAGTGGGCCCGACCGGGCCGACTGTGGCGGACGGGGGCGACGCGGTCCCGGAGGTGCTGCGCGCCACCAGCTGTACGTACACGGCGGCGGTCGTCGCGATGACGACGGTGCAACCCTGCGCTGTCTCGACCGTGGCCTTCAGCGAGGCGGCTGTGGGGGTGTAGACGGCGAGGGTGGAGGCGTGGACCTCTACTCGGGACCAGTCCAGGGGCATGACCGCGCCGTCGGCGAACAGCCCGTCCCAGGAGACGGTGACACCGCCCAGGACGGACACGACGATTGGGGCTGATGGTTGCGGGGGTGGGGGTCCGTTGACGACGTTGACTGCGGTCGTGCCGTCACCCTGCTGCCCGACGATGCCGCGCAAGGACCCGGCACCGTCCCGGACCTCGAGAGCGGTGTCGTCCAGGGCCGCGTACGACAGGCGGGAGGCCCGCTCGAGACGGTCGATGCGCTTCTGGAGCTGCGCGAGGGTGACGCCGATGTCCGTCACGAGACACCTCCGTACTGGTAGGACGACGCGGGCTTGAGGCCGATGACGGCCTGGGGGCCGCCGGCGGCTTGGGGTTTCACGGTCCAGCCGGTGATGCGGCACCAGCCCGTGTACGAAGTCCAGGCGTTGTGGACGCGGGTGTACACGTCGTCTCCGGTCTGCCAGGACCCGAACGGAGCGGCCGGCGTGTTCCGGATGGTGATCTCGGCGACGGAGCCGAGGGTTTGCCGCCATGCCCGTTCGGCGGCCGCGCGCGTGCCGAGTACGTCAGTGCCCTTGGTGTCGGGGAGGTCCAGGGCCGCCTCGAGGCGTAGGCGTCCATTGCGTACGGCGCTGATCGCCCGGCGCTTCGCGGACCCGTCACCGGATCCGTTCGCGATGACGACCTGGGCGTACTCGTCGGCGGCGAGCTCAATCTCGGGGGGTTCGATGATGTTCTCCCCCGACGCGAAGGAAATGTCGGTGCGGCGGGTGCCGAGGCGCGGCCAGCCGAGCCGGATACGTTTCACTGGGGCGGTCATGGCGCTGTTCCAGGCGGTGGCGCACGTGTAGTCGGGGGTGGCGTCCCCGGACACCAGGTCGTCGACTGCGTCCCCGAGCACGGGGAGCTCCCACCACAAGGATTTCAGGGGGTCGGTGGGGGTGCCGACGGTGCTGGTCGACGTGGTCGAGTCGACGACGACACCCAGGTTCCCGTCGGTGACGGACTGGGCGTACGCCCAGATGTCCCGGATGACGTTGCACCGGTCCGCGTACGTGTACGGGCCGCGGCCGCCGTAGTTTCCGTCGATGTCGTGGCGCTTCTGCAGGTACGACGACCAGCCGGCCGCTTCGATCGTGAGGGCGTTGTCCTGGGAGCGGACATCCCACACCAGGCCGCCCCACCGTAGTTGGCCGGCGGACTCCACGTAGATGAGGGTGGTGCCCGGGTCGAGGAGTGTCGGGTTCTCGGAGAGGAGGCGCGGTGCCAGTCTTCCGGTGAGGGTGCCGGGCCCGTTGAGTTCGTCGCCGTACTCCACGTCGGTGACTGGCAGTGCAGTCGACAGCCACTCCCCGGTGAGGGCGTGCTGGGTGAGGATCCGGTCCGGGACGGGGGCGGTCATCGCGGCGCCTCATAGAAGGTGACGTCGGCGATGAACGTGGTGCTTCCGTCGACTCCGACTTTGCCTGGGTTGGGGCTGACGCCGGAGGCCTGGAAGCGGAGTGTCTGGCTGGTGCCCCGGTAGGCGGACGGGATGGTGAGGGTGTCGCCGAGGACGACGGTGCTGCGGCGGACCCCGGTCTGGTTGTCGTCGAGGTTGACCGGCTGGACGGTCAGGGACGCCCCGAAAGTCGCGCGGAGCTTCCCGAAGTACGAGTCGGTGTTGTAGCGGATCTGGCCCACGCTCAGGGCCAGGACGGCGGTTGTTGCCCAGTCAGGAATGGCAATGGACCATCCGGCGGCGGTGGAGAAGTTCGTGAACGTGCCGGAGGTGCCGCCGATGTCGGTGGACAGGGCCGTCGGTGACTGGGTCAGGAAGGTGCGCTGCTGGCGCGGATTCGCGACCTTGCGAATGTCCACGATCATCGCGTTGGTGATCGTGGACGTGGATGCGGGGATGTCGATCCGGGCCAGAGGGATGCCGGTGCGCCCGTCAGGGATCGTGGTGGCGGAGGAGCTGACCCCGGAGATGACCTGGAAGTAGTTGATTTGGGCGACGGCAGGGTCGAGGCTTCCCTCGTACTCGGGATCCTCGATGCGCAGAATCACCATGTCGGACCGCCCGGACCCGCCCGTCGCAGCGATCGGAACGGTGGCCGCGCCCTGGTTCCGTACGGAGTACGTGCCCTGAAAGGGGCTGACGCGGCCGCGCACCACACCGGACCCGTCGCCGACCTGAACGCTGGTCCCGGGCGTGGACAGCTGCGTGACCTTCAGATCGCCGCCCTGGGTGATGCCTTCGGCGCCGCGGGCCAGGTCCTGGACCATGGCCCGGAACTGCTCGGCACTGTGGGTGGCACCGTTCACGAGGATCGGCACTCGGTACAGAGACATGTCAGTGCGCTCCTCAGAGGGCTGTGTAGGCGTCGCGCCAGGTCAGGCGCATGCGGGCGGTGTTGGTGGAGTCGAATCCGGTCCAGCGCATCTCCGACTGGCCTGGGGGCAGGGAGAACAGGTCGATTCGGGACGCTGGGGACAGGAGGGTGGAGGCGTTGCCGCCGTTCTCCCGGGTGACGGTGCGGTAGCCGGGCCGGGTATCGATCTCGATCCACTGGCTGGTGGACAGGTTCAGCGTCGGGAAGGACAGCTGTCGGCCGGACTCGACGTGGGTGATGGTGACCGTGGCGACGGGGCCGGTGATGCGGAGGACCGGCCACGCGTCCCCGGTGCCGGCGTTCGTGGCCCACCCGGGCCGGTCTGCGGCCGTCGTCCCGGACTGCACATAGATCGGGGCGACCACAGGGGCGGCGAACCCCCCACCGGTCAGCCACCCGAGCGGGATCTCGGTGGTGGTCTCCTCGTCCCCGTAGAACGTCGGGTCGGTGGCGTTGAACTCGAGGTCGAGTGGCACGTAGCCATGGATGACCTGCGCGTATTCGGGGTCGACCTTCCGCAGACGCCCGTCGAGGCGCTTCACGGGCCGGCCGGGGCGCTTCATGCGCAGCGGCATCGTGGCCCCGCCGGTCAGGCGCACCGCCGGGTCGTCTGCTGCAGCCTGGAGGGCTGCGACCATGTCGTGGCAGGCGGCCGGGTTGCCGGGGATACGGATCGCGGCGTCGAGCTGAACCTGCCGGGCCGCGTAGTAGTCGGGGCCGGCGAAGGACCCGTCCATCGACGGCTGGTCGGCGTCGTTGTCGCGGACCGGTGCCCGTCCCAGCCCGGTCGTCTCGCGGACCTGGACGTTGGTTCCGGCGCCCATGAGGACGCCGCCCAGTTCGTACTGCCAGTCCGACAGCTCAAGCGGTGGCACGGGCATTCACCCCTCCCCTGCGTGCGCGCCGGACAGACCGTCCGACCTGCGATCCGATGTCGGAGGCGGACGCCCCGGTGCGTACGGCAGTGACAGCCACGTGGGTATCGCCGCCGCCCTGAACGATGACGACGGGGCGGGTAGCGGACATGTCCGTGAGGCCGACCCCGAACCGGCCAGCAACGTCGTGGAGGACGTTCGTGGCCGCCCGGCGCTTGTTCGCCCCGAGAGGGATGTAGGCCTCCCCGCCCGTGGACGGTTCGGCAAACGTGACGGCGCCGGCAGTCGTGGAGTAGATGCCTTCCCGGATCCCGCCGTTCGCGTACGAGAGACCCTGCCCGGCCCGACGGAGGTCGTAGAGGAATTTCGAGGCCCGGTCACCGAGCGCCTGCTTGATCTGCGTGGTGCCCTTCGTCGCGGTCGTGATGACCTCGTCCTCGCCCAGGCCGGTGGCGGACGCGACGTCATGGAGGCCGGTCCTGGACGTTTTGACTGCGGCGATGATCTGGATGAGCTGGCCTAGTTCGTCGCCGGACAGCTGGGCGGCGGACCTCTTCGCGGCGGCGTCTGCCGACTTCGCCTTCGGCTTCGACTTGACCGCTTCCGCGGCGAGCTTCTGCGCGGCTTCGTCGCCCTGCCCGGCCAGCTGCGTAGCAAGGTCGCCGTACCCCATCCCTGCGAGCTTCGTCAGGTTCGCCTGGAACGCTGTGTCAGTCTTCGCGGACGCGGTGAGCTGCTTGGTGTAGTCGGCCAGGGAAGCTTTGGCGAGTGGGCCCAGCTTCTTGAGGTTCGCGACGATGGCGTCGAACTGCTTCTTGCTGGCCTTCGCGAGGGCGGACACCACGGAGGCACCCTCTTCGCCCAGGTCGCGCAGCTGGTCGATGACACCGGCCCCGCCACGGGATGCAATCTTCGACAGGTTCGCCTCGTACGACGTGTTCGCTGACACTGCCGACTTGAGGGTCTTCTGCCAGTCGGAGAGGCTGAACTTCTTCTTGTAGAGGGCCTCTGCCTTGGTGGCCGCCTCGGTAGCCGTGGCTACACCGCGGCGGGCCTTCGCGACCCGGTTCTCCGCTGCGACGGTCTGCGCGTGGGTGTGCTTCTTGCGGCGCAGCGCGACCAGCGCAGCCTCGGCAGACCGGAGAGTTCCGATGGCGTTCGCCCGGGCGCGGATCTTCTTGTTGTACGTGTCCTTGTCGATCGGCTGGTGCGAGTCGGAGTACGCGGACTGCACGGCGGACGTGTCGCGGCGCATCCCTGTCGGCGTGTAGGAGAACCCGCCGGTGTCGAAGGCGACGACGCCTCCGTTGGCGTGCCACTGCACGGACTTGGGGTCGCCTCCGAGGCGGCGGATCGTCTCCTCGGTGATGGCGCGGGACCTGCCGCGTTTCGACTGGGCGAGCGGGATGTACGCCTCGCCGCCGGTTTCATCCTCGGCCCATACCCGCCAGGCGCCGGCTGGGGCGATCTGCGCGGTGTGGTTCTCCCGGATTCCGCGCCGGTTCGTGCCGCCGTTGGCGTAGAAGTCGAGGACGCTGCCTCTGGCCTGGGGGGCTTGGACGTGGTCGGGGACCCCGTTGGCGTCCTTGTCGGCGCTGGAGGCCTTGTAGGAGAGGTACACGCCGACGGTCTTGCCGTGGATGTTGTCGATCGCGTTCTGGATGATGCGGGCGTTGTATGTGGCGTCACCGGTGGGGACGGTGATGGTGACGGTTTTGCCCTTGGTGTTCTTGATTTTGAACCCGAGGGACTCGAGGCTCTTCCTCGCCTCAGCGGTCGGCACCTTGACGGAGAGCGTCTTGCCCTTGGTGTTGCGGACCTTGTCCTGGATCGACTGGAGCTCAGCCTTGGCCTTGCCGGTGGGGACCGCGATGGTGAGCGTCTTGCCGTTGGTCTCGCCAAGCTTGTTGATGAGGAGGTCGAGGTCGGCGCGGGCCGCCTTCGTCGGGGCAGTGATTTTGTACTCGCGGGTTCCGGGAATCAGCTCGATCTTGTAGCCGATGTCCTCGAGTTCCTTCTTCGCCTCCGAGCCGAGAGCGTCGACCTTGATGGTCTTCTTCGTCGGGAACCGCTCGAACTCGGCCTGGACCCCAAGAAGCTCGGCCAGGGCGGTGTCGACTCCTTCGGTCTGAAGGAGGATGCTGACCCGGCCCGGGATCAGGCCCATGGCGTCGGCCATCTTGCCCGCCTCCACCGAACCGATGTCGTAGCTCTCAATCAGTTTGATTGCCGACGCGCGGGCGTTCTTCATCTCCTTGGTCGCTGCCGCAACCGACTGGGGAACGGTCTTCTCCTGCGACCGGGCGAAGTCGTACGCGGCCACCGACGCCGACGCAGAGCTGTCGGCGATGGTGTCGAGGGTCGAGAACAGGGCCTGCCCGTTCTTCGTGGTGGTGTCGACTGCCCCGTTCATCCCGACGAGGGCCTTGCCCCAGCCGTTCGCCTTGTCGACACCGTCGGCCAGGGCGTCGTTGGCGTTCGTGATGGCCTCGTTGACCCGGGCCTGGGCCGCCTGCAGCGACACGGACCCACCGGACAGCAGGTCGAGGGCGTCACGCAGGGCGCGGGTGCGGGAGTCGGCGTCAGCAGTCTTGTCTGCGAGGGCACTGACGGCGTTCTTCAGCCGGTCGTACGCGGTCGCGCCGTCACTCGTGCCTTTCGTCGCGGCGTTGAGCTCCTTGGCGTTCTTCGCGGCGGTCTTCGCGTCGCCGGACATGTCGTTGAGGGCCATGCTCGCGGCGGCGTAGGCGGCCGCCTGCTGCATGACGGCGTCGCGGCCCTCGTCACCGCGCCCCATGCCCTCCCAGGCAGCCGTCTTCTCCTTGGCGAGGTCCTTCATCTTGTCGGCGAGGCCGCTGATGCTGTCGCCCTGGCCGAGGTAGGAGTCGGTGAGGTCGGACAGGGTGTAGCCGACCTTGCCCATCACGGACACCAGGTCAGTGCTGGTGCCCTTCAGCTTCGTTGCCTGGATGGACTGGGCTGCCTGCTGGCGCACCGATTCGTCGATGACGCCGTTGGACTGCCGCAGGGCTGATGTCAGGCCGTCGATGGTCGCCTTGTGCTCGGCGGCCTCCGCCGCGGCCTTCTGCTGCGATGAGGCAAGCATCCCGAGGCCGACGGTCACCCCGGTCAGGACCAGCCCCCACGGGCCGCCCATGACACCCATGAGGCCACCCATCGCGGACCGCAGTCCGGTTCCTGCTGCGGCGGCGGCGCCGCGCAGTGCGCTTCCGAAGCCGGTGGCGCCGGCCGTTGCGCCACGGAAGGACGCACTCATCGCGCCGAGGACGGGGACCCGGGTCTGCAGGACAGCGAAGGCGGCACCGTAGCGGCCAAGGGTCACCCCGGCAGAAGCGGCCAGGGACCGCTGTACAGCCATCTGTGTATTCAGGGACCCGTAGGCGCGCGTGAGTCGATTGCCCACGGTAGTGGCGAGGCCTTGGGCAATCGGGCCGACGCGGCGCATCAGCAGCATTGCGAACACGGCGGCTTGAACGGGGGCGGGCAGGGCACCGAACATGTGGACCAGGCCGCCGACCATGTGGCCGATCGGGCCGAGCACCCCGGACACAGCGGACAGGGCGTCCATGGCCAGGTCAAGGGTGAACACGAGGGTATCCAAGGCTGTTGCGGCGCCACCACCTCCCGAAGCGACATCGCTCAGTGCGGACGTAACTGGTTCAACGCCCGCGACGAGGTTGTGGAAGATATCCGCACCTGTCTTGGCCACGTTGATCAAAAGGTGGAGGGCTGACGCGGCTGCGTCAGCCCCGAACTCCTTAAACGCCTTCCCCATGCCGGATGCTGCGTCGCCGATCCCGTCGAACTGCCGGCGCGCCGCAGCGGCAAGACCCGGTCCGAACAGGGTCGCGACGTCGTTGAAGTAGTTGAAGAACGCGGTGATCTTCGGGGTGGCCTTGGACAGGGCGTTAGTGACGCCGCGGGTCAGGAACTCCAGACCGGGGGCCATGCCGTCGTAGATGGCGAGGCCGGTCTGGCGGGACTGGGTTTTCAGCTGGAGCATGGCGCCAGCGAGGCCCTTGCCTTTCGCTGCGGCGATCTGTGCGGCGGCCCCGGTCGAAGACACCGCCTCCATGAGTGCATCGAAGGAGTCGACGCCCTGGTGTGCGAGCGCGATAGCGCCAGACATGGCCGGCTTGCCCATCGACTTCTTCACCGCGGCCGCGAAGTCCTGCTGCGTCATATGGTGCTGGGCCTTCGACAGGCCCTCGATGACGTAACGAAGGCCCTTGAAATTGCCCTGCGCGTCCCAGGCCTGAATGCCCATCGCCTCAAGGCCGTCGGTCATCTGCTTGGTCGGGGAGGCGAGGTTCGCCATCATGCCGCGCAGCGTGGTGCCGGCGGTCTGGCCGAGGATGCCGGCCTTGCCGAGCATGCCGACCGCGGACGCGGCTTCCTGCATGTTGACGCCCAACCCGTGGGCGACGGGCCCGGCGTACTTCATGGCGTAGTAGATGTCGGTGATGTCGCCAGACGCGGCGTTCGCTGTCGCGGCAAGGGTGTCGGCGGCAACCCCGGCCTGGTCGGCGCCCATACCGAACTGGTCCATCATGTCGCCGAGGTATTTCGCGGAGTCGGCGGCGTTGACCTGCGCTGCTGAGGCCAGAGTGAGGGAGGCCCTGGTCGAGGAGATCGCCTGGTCGGTTCGGAAACCGGCCTTCGCGAGCTCGACCATGGACTCAGCGGCCTCAGCAGCGGTCGCCCCGGGCAGGGACAGGTCGTTGCCGAGCTGACCGGCCGTCGCGGCGGCGCGCTGCATCTGCATCGCGGTCGCCCCGGTCACCGCCCCGAACGTGTTCATGCTCTGCTGGTACTCGTTGCCGTGCTTGATGAGCTCGCCGATGCCCATCACGAGGGCGCCGCCGGACAGGAGGGCGGCCGCGCCCATGAGCTGGGAGCGGAGCCGGCCGGTGTCGGACGCCATGCGTCGGAGGCTGCCGCCGTCGTTGATGCCGCGCATGTGGGTGGAGGCGCGGCGGGCGGCGTCGGCGAGGCGCAGCAGGTCGCGGACTGCGGTGTCGATCTGCTCGGACATGCGGGCGAGCTGCCGGCCGGTGGTGCGGGAGTTGTCGCCCAGGGTGTTGAGGTGCCGGTTCGCGGTGCGGGCGGCGTCTCCGTACCGGGTGAGCTGACGTGTGGCTCGTTGCGCGTCGTTGCCGAGGGTGTTGAGGCGTCGGGCGGTGGCGCGGGAGACGGTGCCGAGGGTGCGGATGTGCCGGGACGCGGTCTGGGACGCCTGGCCGAGTTCCCGGACCTCGGTCTTCGCGGTGCGGGCCGCGGTGCCGAGAGTGCGGGCGTGCTTGGCGGCACTCTTGAGGGACTGGGCCAGGTCGTTGCCGTGGCCGCGCAGGTCAACCGAGAGATTCCAGTTCGCCACCAGTTCCGCCCTCCCTCTCAGTGCTGCTCAGTCGTCGTCAGTGGTGCCGTGCCGCCGCCTGGTGGTGGCGAGTTCCTTCTGCGCCTCGATCGCGGCCGCGGTGGCCGCCGGGATCAGGGCGACTTTCACCCCGTGGTTGTCTGTGTCCTTGTCGCTGGCGAGCTCGGTCTGCTTGTCCGCGATGACCTGGCAGCCGACACATCGCTGGACGGTGACGGCGTAGGCGTCTTCTTCGCCGGGGTGGCCGTGGTCCCAGTCGTCGTACCTGGTTCCGCACTGCGGGCACACGGTCCGCTGGTAGTCCCGGAACGCGAGGGCTTTGGCCCGGTCGCGGGCCGTCCATGTCCCGTCACCAATGCCACGGAACAGGGAGTGGGGGATGCCCCACCGGTCACAGAGTTCGAGTTCGCCACGGAGACGTTCATCCCGGCTCAGCCTTTTCCCAGGTCCATGCGGGTCTCCTGCTGGACACCCCACGCCGTGTTGAACAGCTCGGCGGCCTCGGCCTCGGACCACGTGTCGAGGTACTCGCGGGCCGCCTCAACGGGCATGCCGTCCAGGGAGGAGCGGGAGATCAGCTCCGGGCCGAGCGTCTCGACGTTGTACTCCAGGTCGTCCTCGGCCTGCTGCTCCGTGGCCGGGTGTTCCTTCTTCAGCGCCTCGAACTCGAGTCGGGGCAGCGCCTGAAACCGGAGGACGATCGACGCCTCGTCGAACGTGGCCTGGGCCTGCTCGACGTCAGTCTTGGCAGCGGTGACGGCGTCCTTGACGGCCTGGTCGTCAGGCCGGTCCGCCGCTTCGCTCTCAACGCGGCGCAGTGCGTACCGGGCGACCTCGAGGTCCTTGCGGGCTTCGACGTCGTCACAGATGACAAGCTTCGCCGTGGGCCGGGTGCGTGCGCGGAGACGTTCCTGGGTGGCGGCCCAGTGCGCGTCAGCGGCAACGGCGGCAGCGGGCGGGGCGGCCTTGGGGGCTGTGGTCTTGGCGGTGGCGGTCATGCGGGTGGTCCTCCATCAGAGGGGAAGGGGACCCGGTCGGGCGCCGACGGGCGCCCCTTCCCGAACACGCGTCGGGCCCGACCGGGAGCAGTGGGGAGGTCGGGTCAGGGGCCGGTGGGGACCGTCGCGTTCTGAAGCGGGCGGTCCGTGATGCTGAACTTGACCATCAGCTTCGCCGACTCGTTGTCGAGGCTGACCTGCGCAGAGTTGGAGGCCACGCGGATCGGGAAGACGTCCATTCCCTTGCTGCCAGCCGCCTTGCCCTTTCGGCACCAGATGACGAACCCGGTGGTTCCCTTGGCGAGGTTCTCCTCAATGTCGTCGTCGACGTCGTCCTCGTAGAACGTCAGGGACGAGTCGGCGGCGGAGTCGTCGCCCGGGATCTTCGCGACGAACGTGGAGTTGAGATCCGGGGTCTCGATCTCCTGGTTCTCGATGCTCCAGCCGTCGGTAGCAGCGAGTGCCTTGCTGTAGTCGATGGCCGTTGCCAGCTCGGCAGCGGTCGGTGTGTATCCCGGGTCGACGATCGTCTCGACGAAGAGGACCTTCGTTACGCCCTTGCGGCTGAACCTGCTCATGGTGGTGGACCCCTTGTCCTCACATGTGGTGTGGGTTGCGGCCACCTGCGTGGTGGCGTCCGCGTGGGGTCCCGCCGCGGTGCGGTTGTACGGCCTGAACGGGTCAGGCGGGGGTCAGGTTGAACCTGAACCGGATCACATAACTGATGATTGCATCGCCGGGATCATTCGTTCCCCCCGGTTCGACGTCGACCTCCCGGCACATGACCTTGATCCCGGGGACGGTGAGGGGTGTCACCCACTGCCCGGTGCTGGCGTCGCGGGCCAGGATGCTGCGCTTCACCTTGTCCGCCAGCAGCTCCGCCTGTTCGACGGTGCCAGTCGATCCGGGCCGAGCCGGGTCGGGGCCGGACACGCACGTCACCTGGTAGACGAACGAGGCGTCCTCGTTCTCGTCGGCGAGGGGCGCCCCGCTGACAGCTCCGTCGAGGGAGTACAGCAGCAGGTACGGCGGTTTGCTGTCCGGCATCCGGCCACGCCCCACAGGAAAGCCGGTGGTCGAGGCCAGGAGTGCGGCCAGGGCGTTCGAGAAGGGGCGACGGTCGATCACGACAGCACCTCCGCGACAGCGTGCCGCATCTCCGTGCGCAGCTTCGCCCCGATGTAGTCGATGGCGGGCCCCACGTGCGGGAACGGCGGTTGGAAGTAGTGCCGCCCGAGGGAGTCGGTCATGTCGTAGAACCCGAACTCCAGGCGGCGGCCCTGGGGGGCGTTGGTGCCGATGGTGCACTGCGCCCCGTACGGAAGGCGGCGGTGGGCCACCTCCCACGACGAGCGATAGTTCGCCCCGTCGGGCCGGATGACGTTGGGCCCCGGACGTCCCGAGGCGTTCCCTCGGATGCGGGCCCGCCCAAGCTCCCCGGTGTGCTTGACCGCACGGTGGATGGCCGGCCCGACTTGGACGGCGGCCCGGTCGAGGCGGGTGGCGAGCTGTTCTGGGGTGAGGGTGGGCCCGGTCATGACGTCACCTGCTGGTTCTGGTCGAGCGGGGTGATGCGCACGGCTTCGATGGTTCCGGCGCGGCCGGGGTCGGTGCAGATCCACGACCGGCCGATCAGGGCCGTGTTCGCAACGTCGTGGACTGCGACGACGGACACGAGGGCGTCTTTCGGGGCGAGGGGTGCGCCCAGCGGGGTCAGCATCCGGTACCGGGACGTCGTCTCCTGCACCCACGGCAGGTTGCCGTTCGGGGTGGCACTGATCTCCGATTGGGCGGACGACCCTTGGACCGCGCCGGCGCCTTCGTAGAGCACGTCACCGTCGGGGTACTCAAGTTGCCCGGTGGTCTCGTTCAGGACGGGTTCACCGGTGGCGGGCAGGGTGATGCGGACCGTGTCGACGAGGATGTTCTCGGCGATCCAGTCGACGACGCTGGAGAGGTCCAGTCCGGTCATCAGCCCCTCCCCTGCGCCCAGTCGGCGAGCTGCCGGAGCATGGCGACGGCGAGTTCGTGGCGGCTGCCGTCGAGGTCGTCCCGCTCCAGTGCAGCCCGTTCCAGGGCTGCCGGGTCAATGTTCTGGAGGAATGCGGCGATAACCTGCCCGTCGTCCTGCTCGGGGGCCGCGACAGCAACGTGGGCGAGGCCTTCGAAGTCGAGGCCGCGGTGGGGTGTGGTGTGGAGCAGCAGGACTGGGGCTGCCCCGACTTCGTGTTGGAGGCTGTAGCCCTGGACGGAGCGGCTGATGTCGGTGCCGTCGATCGCGATACTGCCCGTGACGCCGTCGGCGGTGATGCGCACGTGGCGGGGCTCGTCGGCCATGCTCGGGGCGCTCATGCTGGGTCTCCGGATTCGATGTCGGTGCGGCCGTTCAGGTCGGGTCGGGGAATCCAGGACCTGATGCACCCGTGGTGGGCGAGGGGGTACGCGCCGGCTTCGTCGATGCTCCGGATGGTGCCGTCCGCGTGATCGGTATCCGGATGTGAGACGAATCCGCATTCGGGCCCGTCCACGCACTGCATCCACTGGGCGTCGAGCTCCCACCGGGCGGTGTTGACCGCCCCCATGTTCGCCGTGGCGACCCCTTGCCAGGACAAGGCGGCGTGCGCCCATGCGGCAACGGGGTGCCGGGACTGGTCTGCGTAGATGACGGTGGACAGCGGGTGGTCGTTCACGAGCTGCTTACTGTCGATGCCTTCGTGGTTGCGGCCGAGGACGACGTCCCGGGTGGCGTCCTGTGCGGCACGGGAGAAGGCCTGGGCGCGGCGGACGGCTTCCTGGATGCGTCGCATCAGGTCGCCCCAGAACGTGGCGGTGAGCGGGGTGATGGCGGCCTGGTGGTCGACGGACCACTGGAACAGGGTGATGGCCTCGTTCGCGCGGCGGAGGGCTTGGAGGGCGCCGTTTCGGTACACGGCCGGCAGGTCGGTTGCTGCCCACCGTTCGGCGAAGGCGCGGGCATCCCGATCGAACGCAGCAACCTGTCGGTTGAACTCGTTGATCGCGGTCCGGGCCCGGGTGGTGGCACCAGCGCCAGGGCGGATGCGTTCCAGGGTGCGCAGCAGCACGTCCTGGGCGGTGGCGAGGCGGGACCAGTCGCGGGTGAGGCGCTGCGCGGACAGGGCGATCAGGGCGAGGAGTTCGGTCTGGGACTCGCGGTCCTGCCGGACAGGTGCGGGGGTACTCATCGGCGGGGCCGTTCGACGAGGTACACCAGCCCGAACCCGTCTCCGGTATCGCCGTCCTGGTCTGCGGGGTCGTCGGGTGCTGGCGGCTCCCCGGACACAAGCAGGGCGATCTGGCGTTCGTACGCCTTGATGTTCTCCGTGTATGAGACGGAGACGACGCTGCTGACGTTGACAGTGGACGGCTGCGCCCGGAGAGCAGCGAGTCGTTCGCGGACGACTTCCAGGGCGGTTGCCCGGGCGGTCCCGAGACGCGTGTAGCGCGCGGTGAGGTCGACCAGGTCCGTCTTGGGGCCGAGCTGTGAGATCAGCCAGGCTTGTACGGCTGCGTCCACCAGGTCCTCCGGTAAGTGTCGGGCGGGCTAGTTCCGAATGACGGCGAGAGCCTGCGTGTAGCGGTGCACGATCTCTACCTCGCCGCCCTGGCAGCCATAGCAGGTCAGGGGGGTGGTGATGTGCTTGCTCTTCTCGTGGCCGCAGATACAGAGGTCCTGCGACTGATTACTGGGGGCCTGCGGGTTGCTCGACATGTTGTCTCCGGAGATGGCTGGGAAGGGTGTGCAGGTGCGGGCCCGGCCTGGCGCCCCACCAGGGGGTCGGGCCCGCACACCGCTTACTGGCCGCCGGTGCCCTCAGCGGCGGCCGTCCGGCCCCGGGCCGGCCTCTTGGCCGCCGTCTTACGGGCGGCCGGCTTGGTGTCGTCGGAGTCATCGCCCGTGGGCGTCTCGTCTTCGGACTGGGTGTCAGCGGTGCCTGCCTGGTCGTCGCCAGAGGCGTCGTTCTGGCCAGTTGCGCCTTCGTCGTTCCCCTTGCCGTCGTCCTCGCTGTTGCCTGCGAGGTGCTTCTTCACGGCGGCGGGAAGTTTGCCGCCCTCCCAGCAGGCGGGGTTCTTCACCAGGACCGCGTACTGCGGTGCCGGTGTCTCTCCCGCACGCAGGAGGATGTCCTGGTGCTTGTCCGGGTCCCGTACGAACACGCTTCGCGCCAGCTTGGCCATGGGTCAGTCCTCCGACAGCACCGTGGCGCTGATGTGGAAGTTGTTGACGTACAGGACCGGCATGGCTACCGCGTTGGCCGTGGTGGAGAACTGGACGGGGTTCTCCTTCTTCTCGTACGAGACGTACATGCCCGGCTCGCGGGAAGCCTCGAGGCCCGGGTTCTCGCCGGGGTCGAGGTTGTCCTGCTCGGCGGTAACGCCGTACTGGGTCTGCGCCCACTGATCCGGGTTCGGGGGGACCATCGCCCACAGCGACTCCGGGGTCGTACGGACGTACTCGTCGTCGGACCAGACCTGCTCGTCGTAGATCTCGATCGGCGGCAGGTTCCACTTGGCGCGGACCGCGTTGACGTCCGGCGGCGACAGGGTTGTCGACGGGGTCGTCTCCGGGCTGGAGGAGTTCCAGAATGCGGTGCGGTACTCCAGGTTGGAGGCCAGCACGGACGCCGCACGCTCGGAGGTGATAACCCGGGCAGGCTTGGGGGCGCCAACGCTCTTGAGGTAGCGGATCCACGCCTGCTCGTCGGTGAGCGGCTTGGCGCCTGCCTGGTCCCACGGGGTTGCCGCGACGGGCTTGTTCTCGTCGGGGACGTTCCAGTCGACGTCGAGCCAGTCGCCGTTGCCGCCGATTCCGGGGAGCTTGACGACGCCGGTGGAGAGGAGCTGACCGGCCGCGATCTCCATGGCGATCTTGATGGAGGTGAAGTGGCGCTCGAGGTCGTCGTAGAGCTGGTCGATGAACTCCTGGTCGTCCGCTCCGCGGCGGGCGTTGAACAGGATGAGGGAGAGTTCGCCCATTTCCAGGGTCTGGCCGACCGGGGGCAGCATTCCCTCGTTGACGACCCTCTCCGCCTGGCGCTTCGCGAGGGCGTGCGGGGTGTCGAAGGCCCGGAACTTCGCGGCGTTGATGCGCCGCTTGTTCGACTCGATGCGGAACTTCGGCCCGTAGATCTTGCGCTCGGGGATGACGCTCTGGGTGAGCGCGTAGGAGTTCGGGATCGGCAGGCCGTTGATGTACGCGTTGATGTCTTCCGGCGTGACGTTCCGCAGGAGACGGTCGAGGGTGCTCATGTCTGGTCTCCTTGCTTACCGGTAGTGGATGTTGACGCCGGGGGCGACGCTGGCAACGTCGGTCGGGTCGAAGGGGATGGGGAGCTTGTCGGCGAAGACCTCGCCGTGCCACAGGAGCGCCCCGGATGTCTTGGTGGATCCGGGTGCGAACAGCGACTCGGTGGCGAGGAGGCCGGCGAAGATCTGGGTGCCGTCGGTTGCGGTGGCTGCACCGCCGGCGGTGGAGGTGCCGATGGTGACGCCGGGGGTGGATCCGCCGGTGAGGCTGGCGGTAGCGGTCATGGCGGCGACGTCGTCGCCCATGAACTGGCCGCTGAACGTGACCGCCATGGCCGTACCCGGGTGCGGGCCGCCGGTGACGGTGACCTCGCCAGCCTCGATGTTCGACAGGTTCTCGAGTGCAGTCTTCACCTGGGCTGCGGTTGCGTTGTACGGGATGGCGGCGGTGGTCTGGCCGGAGAACGTCAGGGTATAGGTGCCCCCGGTGGGGGTGCCGGTGACGGTGACGGTCTGGACCTCGGACGTCGGCCCCGCGTAGGGGGCGTAAAGGCCCGTCGCGGTGACCTTTCCGAGCGGGAGGCCCGACTTGACGACGTTGCGGGGCTGGAAGGCGGTACCAGCCTCGTAGTGGACGCTTGCGACGAACTTCGTCAGGTCCAGGGCGATGGTATTGGCGTCGTGGACGCCGACGAGGGAGGCGAGCCACGGCCGGTCGGCGGTGGCTTCCTCGCTCGTGCGCATGGGCTGGAAGTCGTTCACTGCCCTCTCCTCAGGGTGGTGTGCGTGTGTCAGGCGGCACCGGGTTGTTGGCGCGTCCACGAGGAGAGGGGCGTGGTCCCGAGTCTGCGGTGGTGCGGTCAGGCGGCGTCGGCGGGGAGCTTCCCGCGGCGCTTGAGCATGGCCAGGCCCCGTTCGCCGGGCTTGGGCTGGTTGGCGCCGGGGCGGGGTACGCCTGCGGCGGGCAGTCCGGTGGGGGCCGGGGGGACGGCTGCGGGGTCGGGCTGGCGGGTGGCGCCGAAGAGTTCCGGGCGGCGCTTCCTCAGCGCGTCGGCCGCTTCCTGGAGGTCTGTGTCGTCGGCGTCGTCCGGAACGCGCAGGAGTGCGGCTGCGTCGTCAAGGTCGTCTCCGGTGGCTCCGAGGCCGACGAGGACGGCTCGCCGGTTCGCGGTGCGCTCGCGGGCTTCGGCTGCCTTCTCGCGAGCTTCGGCCTTCGCCTCACGGTCGGCGAGTTCGCGTTCCTTCTTCTGCTGCTCGCTCAGCTGGGCTTCCTTGGCCTTGCGGCCTTCCTCGATGAACGCCTTGGCGTCTTCGACGTTCGTGAAGCCGAGTTCGGTAGCGAACTTCTCGAGCGCGGCCCTGGCGCCGGCGCGCTCGCCCTGGGCCTTCTCCTTCGCGGCCAGGGCGGTGAGTTCGTCCTGGGTGAAGGTGCGGGGGGCTGTGGGCGGGCCTGGCTTCGGGGAGTCCTGCGGGCTGGGGGCGCCACCGGTCGGCGGGTCTCCGCCGTCGTTGTAGAAGACCCCGAGACCGGTCACACCGGCGTAGGGGTGTGCCCACGCCGAGTGGATGGCGGGGATGTTGTGGTGCTGCGTGGGGCGACGCATAAGCGCAAGTCCTCCCAGACTCTTACCAGGCCCCGCGCCTTGATCCAAGGAAAGCATGGGTTGCGTCATTCGTTCCCCCTGCTCCCCTGGGCTGGCTGTTCGGGCTGTTCAGCGGGGTTGGTCGTGGGCGGCAGTACAGGGGCGGGAGGAGGTGGGTCGGGGTTGATGTCGATGCCGAGGAAGTCGCCGACAGCATCGGTGGAGCCGGTGGCGTCGGCGAGGGCGCGGGCCTGCTCGAACTGGCGGGACTGAATCCGTTCGATCTCTTCGCTGACGTCATTGATCGGGAATCCGGCTTCGTCCAGGAGTCGGATGCCGGTCTCCAGGGACATCACGCCGTCCTTGACCGCGTTGCGGACCTGTTCAAGGACGGCAGCCTTGTCAGTGGGCTTGTAGGTGCCCCACACGAGGCGGGTGTCAACGACGGGGCCGGACCAGTCGGGGTGTTGTCCGGCCTTGAACAGGCGCTGGACCATCTTGAACAGCAGGCTGTACTTGTCGTCGCGTGGCAGGTGCATGGAGTCGAGCATCGGGTCCATGGGCCCGTACGAGAGGTCGATGGCGAACCCGGACGGGGCTTTCGTCGGGTCGATGGCGCCCAGGGCGACGGCGGGCATCCGGGCGTTGAGGGACAGTCGGTCCTGGAGTTCGGCGGTTTTGTTGCGGAGCTCGGCGAGCTGCGGGGACGTGTCGACGGTGATGAGGTTGCCGCCCTGCGACAGTTCCACGCACATGCCGGGCTGGACCCGGATCTTCTTCGTCTCGCCGCGGCGGCCGCCCTTCGCGTCGGGGTTCACGATGCCGAGGATCGGCGCCCCGGTGGTAGCGGAGGCCCGGGAGGAGTCCGTGTCGGTTCCCTGCAGCTCGTCGAACAGCTGGAGGAGGACGGCCAGGGACGACTCGCCCCAGTGCCCGTCCTCGGGGATTGAGTTCGGGACGTGGACGGCAGGGATGAAGTCCAGCTGGAGGTCGAGGTGGTCGAGGACTTCGCCGTCGTCGCGGGTGAGGAATGTGGCGTAGCGGTAGTCGAGGGTGTGGACGTCCTGGTCGGCCTTGATGTCGTCGAGGTCCCACTCGGCGTCGGTGAGGTAGCAGGTGATGGTCGACGGGGTGTCATTCCACGGGTAGAGGCGGCTGATCGTGCCGGCCTCCGGGTTGTAAACGTCGCCGCCCGTCATCAATGGGGTTGCCCCGTCGGTGTCGTATGCGGGGACGCGCACGGGGCGGGGGCCGTCGGAGTCCGGGATGGTACGGGTACCGATCGGGCCGAGCTCGAACGTGAGGCGGCGCAGCTTGGCCTTGGAGCCGGACACGGTGGGGTCGGAGTCGACTTCCCACGCGAAGTGGATCCGGTCGGGGTAGTCCGCACTGTCGCCGGCGTTGTCGGGGAGGTCGGGGAAGTAGAACCCGGCGTCGATGACGGAGAGGCGGGGCCGGCCCTTGGCGGCGTCCAGGCCCAGGAGGTACACGGTGTCGCCTTCGCGGACCGCTTTGCGTTCGGCTTGCTGGAGGCGCAGTGAGAACTGTTCGGCCTTGGCCCAGGCGCGGAGTCGTTCCTGGACTGCAGCGGCGTGCACGGCTTCCGGAGGTGGGGTGGTGTCGTCGGACGTTTCGGCGTTCTCGGCCCCGGTGACGGTGATGGTCTGTTCGCGGCCCAGCATGTGGGAGGTGATCGCGGCAACGAGCATGGCCGGGTCGCCGAACTCTCGCCGGGCGGAGGCGTCGGTGTGGTCCTGGATTGACGCGACTTCCCACGCCTGGTTGTGCGCGTACGCGGCGAACAGAGTGTACGAGGCGAGGCGCCGGTGGTCTTCCTTCGGGACCCAAGTGCGCATGGCGTGAGGGAAGACCTCACGGTTGGGCTGCTTGTACGCCGGGTCGGCGAACGCGCGCTTGTAGTTCAGCGCGCTCCATCGGTCGACGATGAATCGGGCAAGGCCCACCAGGCGCCCCTTCTGGACGTGATCAGGCCCCGCGCCTTGTGATCAGGGTAGGGCGCGGGGCCCAGGTTGCTGCCCCCGGTCAGCGTCGGCCGGGCGGATCGTCGCGGTCGTATGTGTCCATGATGGTCTCGAATCCTTCGGGTTCGGCGAGTTCGGTGAGGCCGTGAACACCGGAGTCCATGCGGTCCGGGGAGTCCATGCCGGGCATCCACGTGACCATCTGGCCTTCGATCTTTGTGAACTGTCCGACGTGGTGGACGCGGCCCTGTGCGTAGAGCTGGGCGATGGGTTCGGCGCGGAGCCGTTTCCCCTTCTTCGCGTTCACGGGGATGATTTTCGGCATCAGCATGCCCTTGGTGAGGCCCTTGCGTTCCAGGTCCCGCCATGCCTGGATGAGGATCTGCTCGGACATGTCGCCGCCGTAGTTCGACTCGACGACGAACGCGTCGGCCCGCCAGTCGATCGCAAGGAGGCACGCCACGGTTCCCCACTCGTCCGCGCCCAGGGAGTCCGACTTGTCGTCGAGGAGGTAGTACTCCTCCCGCTCCTCCGGGTAGGAGTGGTGGGCTCCTGGCGTCTCGACCATTGCGGCTGCTGTGGCGGTGATGCCGACCTCGTCGTTCACGGACGAGTCTCCGCCGGCGGGGTCGACGGCGACGACGATGCGGTTCAGGTCGATGCTGCGCAGGACCGCGGTACTGATGCGGTAGTCGTCGATCCACTCCTGCTTCCAGACGCCGCCGGACATGGGGCGGGGTTTTTGCTGGAACAGGGACCACCACACGCGCTCCCCGACGCTGCGCCGGATCTTCGCGAGGGCTTTGCGGCCGTAGCGGCGGGGCCAGAGGGGGGCGCCGATGGGACGTTCGAGGGGGTCGTCTTGGCTGTCGGCGAGTGCGGGCAGGTCGAGGATGGTCCAGTCGTCGGCGTCTTCCCCGGCGAGGATGCGGCCGGCGAGGTCGTCCTCGTGCCAGCGGGTCTGGATGACGATCACTGAGCCGCCGGGCTCGATGCGGGTGAGGAGGACGGACGTCCACCATTCCCACAGGCGTTTGCGCATGGTGGGTGACTGGGCGTCGGCATCGTCCTTGATCGGGTCATCGACGACTGCCAGGTGGGCGCCTTTGCCGGTCAGGCCTCCGCCGACGCCTGCGGTGACGAGGCCGCCGTCGAGGCGGTTGCCGTCCTTGTCGGCGAGGTCGAAGCGGTTCGCGGCCTTACTACCGGCGTGGAGGTAGAGGCCGACCTGGTCGCCGTAGCCGTTGATGGCGTCGCGGATCCACCGGCCGTGGTCGTCGGCGAGGTCGGCACTGTAGGAGGCGATCATCACCCGGTGGTCGGGGTGCCGGGACAGGTACCAGAGGGGCGCCCAGCGTGCGGCTCGTCTCGATTTCCCATGGCGCGGAGGCATGGTGATGAGGACCTTGCGCGGGATACCGCGGGCGATGTCCCGGAAGACGCGGTCGATCAGGTCGAGGTGCTTGGCCTGCATCTCCTTGCCGTCGGTGAGGATCGCGGACATAGACCCTGGGCTGCGCTTGAGGGCCATGTCGCGTTCGACGCCGGCGAGGACGGTCCGTACTTCGGGGGTGGCACGGATGGCGATGCTGCGCCGCTGGGCGCGGTTAAGTTGCCAGTAAGCGGCGACGAACTCAAGCAGTTCGGTGGCTTCATCGGCGACGCCGATGTTCTCGTCGAGTTCAGGAGTCGTCGCCGTCATCCCCGGTGTCCTCGCTTTCGGCGTCGTCCAGGTCCTCTTCGGGGTCGGGATCGCCGGCGGTTCGGATCAGGTCGCGGAGCTGGGCAAGACCGACGGGGCCAACTTGCATGGCTCCCCCGCCCGGGCCGGACAGTTCGGCCTTGAGGGCGTGCTCCCAGCCGTTCAGCTTGGCCTGGCGCTCGAGGAGCTTGAGGCACAGCTCGCTGGCCTTGATGTCGCCGCCCAGGGCTGGGGGCATGTGCGTTTCGAGGAGGCTGTCGATGATCTCGTTCTGTTCCTCACGGAACGCGGTGACCTCGATGTCGAGGTCCTTCCGGCGCGCCTCCAGGGCACGGTAGAAGTCCTTGCTGGCTGCATTGGGTGAGCTGTAGCCGAGGGCGAGGACCTCTGGGGAGTCGAACGGCACCTTGGGGCGTTGGCGTCGCAGCCGGACCAGTTCGGTGCGGCGCTGGTCGATGATGGCCTGGTCGGCTTTGGATGCTGGCATGGCGGTGGGGGCTCCCGCTGTGTTGTTGTGTCAGGCCCCGCGCCTGGTACCGATGATCCCTGATGTGTGGGAGTTCCTTCCCCCTGCCGTGTCTGGGTGGGATCCTGCGCCTCATGAGGCTTATGCGTGGGGTGGGAGCGGTCGCGGTCGTGGTGCTGGCGCTGGGGGTGTCCGGGTGCGGCTCGGATGATGACGGGACCGGGAGTGGTGGCAAGGCCGGCGGGCCGTCTGCGTCGGCTTCCGCCTCTCCGTCGGCGATGTCGGTGCGGGAGGCACTGGATGCGTACACGGCGGCGGCCGCACCGGGGTGCGTGACAGCTCCGGAGTGCCAGGACTTGGTGACGGCGAAGCTGGACGCCGCGGTCGGGGTGCGGGCGGCGATGAAGGCGGAGGACGCTGCCCGGTTCGAGGAGCCGATCGGGTTCGTGAACCTGGCGGAGCAGCAGGCCGACCATTACGGGCGGGACAATCTGGGGGCGAAGGGGAACAGCTTCGCGGTGTCGCAGCCGTTGCAGCGGATGGTGGCGTGGTTCCGGGAGCATCCTGGGGCGGCGTAGACGTGCCGCAGCCCCTACCAGGCCTCGGGTTCTGGTGGGGGCTGCGGTGTGCTCGAGCAGACCGGGGGTTCCTGCTCGGGCGGGTCTGTGGCACGGCCTGGTCGGGGAGTGGGCGCGGGGACACCGGGGCTCCCCGACCGGGCTGTGTAGTTACAGCGTGGCGTACGGATCGGGGTTTGTCCGGGCTGCCCTTCCCCCGGTTCCCGACTTGGTTCGCTGACCTGCGTTAAAGGCGTCCAACCGTGGCCTCGCGATATTTCCCAGCGGCATCAGAGGTATCAGACCAGACGTAGATCCCGCGGCCGGGCTTCATGATGTTGGGGTGGGTGGCAAACCAGTTCTGCATGGCCGTGTCGGAGGGTGGGGTCTCATCCGGGTACCTACTGACCAACCAGCGCCGAAGATCACTCACTGTCATCCCGGAATCGCCAGCCTCTCTCACTCGCTGGGTGATTTCTTCACGGCGGGGGTGACGTCGGTCAGGTGGGACCGCCTGCGATGGCAGGGGCAGCGCTGCGGTCGAGTGGGGCTGTTGCGGACGCGTTGGCCGCTCCCCTTCCTTTCGGGCGATGAAGTCCCGGATGCGGACGGACAGTACGAACCACTCCGTTACGCCGACACGGTCGGCCTCAAAGGCTCTATGTAGCGCGGCTTCGAGTTCGTAGCCACCTTCAAGGAGAAGGATTACGTTGCCTCTGCGAAGCGACAGGGCGGCGGTACGGGCGGCAATGTTGGTGGACATGCCGATCTTCACTCGATCGCCGTTGACCATGAAGTACACGACTGCGGGATGGGATGACTTGTTCCATACCGCGTCGTCAACGACAGCGGCCTCATGTGGGGACGCAGGTCTTGTGGGGTCGATGGCTCCCGTCAGGGCTGCCCGCTGGAGGACGTCCGACACTTCGGCGTAGACCTGGACTGCATGTTGCCAGCAGAGCGGCGAGTCGTTTGAGAAGGGAGGGACGTGACACTTCTCTAGTACGCACGTGGACTTCGTCGGGATGGTCATGCTCTCTCCGTCATCGCATCGGCGGTCACAGGGGAATTACGTTCGGCGCAGCCGCTGGCCTGGACCAGCGGCCACCGGTTCAGTTCGCCCCTTCAGGAAGGGCGGGGCCGATCCCGTAGTACCCGCGGACTTCCTTCCCGTCGACCATCTGCCGGTGGACCTTCCCGGCCTTGCAGAGTCGGGTCAGGGCGTTTCCAAGGGTGCCGTCCGATGTTCCGGTGGCGGCAGCGATCTGGTCCTTGTGGACGTAGAGGATCTCTTCACCAATGGGGTCGGCGGACTCTTCGAAGGCGCGGAGGACCTTTTCGTCGGTGCTGGCTGGCTTCTTCGGGGCGGCGATGTCGGTGAAGAGCGCGGTGGGGCTACCAGTGCTGCCGCCTTCGTCGTCGCCGAGGATGGGGGTGTTCGCGATCTCGTTGCGGTTGTCCCATCCGGGCCAGTCCGCGGGGTGCACCACGGCCTCCTCGTCGATGTAAGGGGCGGAGGATTCGAGGGTGAAGGTGCGCATCATTTCTGCGGCACCACCCGGGCCCAGGGTGTATCCGAGGCCGAAGGTGGAGCGGGGGTCCTTGAGGGCGACGGTCTCGTCGTAGATGAGGGGTCGATCGACGTCCCATGCGGCGGGAATCTGGCCGGGGTCGACTCCGTCGAAACCGGTGGTGGCGAGGTGCTGCTGACCGGAGTCGGTGCGGAGCATGACGAGGGATCCGCCCTGGATGACGTTGGTGCGCAGGGCGGTGGACCCGCCGAGCTTTTCGGCGTTCACGGCCTGGTTGACGATGCACAGGATGATGCCGAGGGAGCGGGCCTTCGCTGCCAGGGCTTCGAGGATGACCAGGGCTTCTTTCTTGTGCTCTTCGAGTTCGGACAGGGGGACGTGGGCTTCGTCGAGGATGACGCGGACCCAGGGGCGTTCGGGGGTGGCGACGAAGTTCTTCATCTTGAGGCGTGCTGACTCGGCGATACGCCACTGCATGAGGGCGTAGGCGACGCGAAGGCCTTGGATGGAGCCTTCTTCGCCGAGGCCGGAGTAGGCGGCCATCGTTTCAATGTCGGGGTTCGAGGAGCCCTTGGGGTCGATGTAGATGATGGCGTGGCCGTTTACGTGGTCGGCGAGAGCGATGATCTGGACGAGGCCGCCTTTGCCGGAGCCGGTGACGCCGGCGACGAAGACGTGGCGGGCGCCGAGGATGGGGTCGGTGAACTGGATGCGGGCGGGGAAGCCGGAGACGTGCCGCCCGATCTCTACGTAGCCGCCCTCGGAGGCTTTCAGTACGTGGGTGCCGGGGAACGGGGTCCCTTCTTCAAGGGGGTTGTGGGTCATGAGGCGGATCGTGCCGCGGCGCGGGTTGCCTGGGGTGGGTGAGTAGGAGCAGAGCAGGGTGGTGGTGCGTAGGGCGCCGGCGAGGTCTTCCTGGCTGGGGGTGGTGAGGCGGGCGGTGTCTTCGTTGGCGACGACGATGGCGACTTCTCCGCCGGTGGCAGGGTCTGTCTGGACTTCTTCGAGGTGGGAGCCCTTCATGACGGCCGGGGAGACGTACTTTGTCCACGCTCCGGCGAGGGTGGTGGGGTCGAGTTCGGCGGGGGTGACGAGGTTGACGGTGATGAGGCGTTCTCCGTCGTGGGCGCCGGGTTTGAGGGTGATCTGAGCGGCGTCGATTCGGTAGACGGAGGAGACGGTGCTGGGGGTGACGGTGACGGATGCGCCGGTGGGGGCGGTGATGATGCCGGCGAAGCGGGTGGGGGTGAGTGTGGTGAGGGTGAGTTCCTGGCCGCGGTGGGTGCCGGTCTTGAGGTGGGAGATGTGCCTTTTCCAGTGCCGCGCGATGGCTTCCCCGACGGACCCGGCGGGGACCTGCAGGGAGGCCGTGACCGCGGTCGGGGTGGTGGTCTTGGTGGGGCGGCGCAGGACGTTGCGGAGCTTGAGAGGGACGAGGGAGACGGCGGCCCACCAGCCGAGGGACACGATGCCGGGGATGGAGAGGGGGTTGAGGATGCCGGCCATGAGGGCGTCGGATCCGTCGGGGCCTAGGAGGGTTCCCATAGCGAGGGCGGTGCCGGCGGTGACGGTGCTGATGAACAGCGGTGTGCGGTGGGCTTCGAGTACGTCGGCGGCTGGCAGGTGCTGGGTGAGGCCGGGTGGCAGGCGGTTCATGTAGTTCGCCGTCACGAGGCTTGCGGTGCCGCCGAAGGCGAGGGTGACCGCGAACGCTGCGCCTCCGTCGAGGAGGGGGGCGAGGATTCCGGTGACGAGGGGGGCGGCTGTGGTGGCGATGGCGATGCCGCGTTCGGTGGACGCTGAGCGGGGGCTGGCCGTGGCGGGGGTGGGGGTGTGCATGGCGGTCTCCTTTGGGACGGGTGTTGGGCGGGTGGTTGTGCTGTTGGGGTCGGGGTGGACTATTCGGGGGTGACCCAGCTGCGGTTGAGGCTGGACACGTCGACCGGGGACCGGTTGACGGCTTCGTGGATGCCGTCGTGGGAGGCGCGGGCTTGGGCAACGGCGGCCTGAGCCATGCGGGCGGTGGTGTCGGACGCGGAGGAGTAGGCGTCGGATGCCTGGCCGATGGCGTTCATGGCGTTGGCGAGGTCGCGGGTTTCTCCGACTGATTGCGGGTCGACGCCGAGGCTGGCGATCTGTTCGGCGACGCGGATGGTGTCCTGGGCGTCCTCGCGGATTGCGAGGGCGACACTGCGGATTGCTTCGGCGTCTCGGGTGACGGCCTTCCCGAGGGCGGTCACGGCCTGTTGAAGCTGCTTGTTCTTGATCTCGGCCATGGTGGTCATCCCTCGTAGAAGTCGAGTTCGGCAGGGCTGGTTTCGGGTGAGTCGATGACGGCTTGGTAGATGCCGCCGTAGCGGGCTTGAACGTTGGCGAGAGTGGTTCGGCAGAGCTCGGCGCCGCGGAGGGACTGCTTGTGGATCTCGTCGGCTTTGGCGGCCTGGCCCTTGGCGGCTTCCTGTAGCCGCGTGAGTGTCCCGATGTACTTGGCGCCTGCTTTGGCGCTGCGGGCTGCTTCCAGGAGCCGGTTTGCCTGCGTGGCCTGTTCCTCGGCGTGTGCTTTCAGGCTGCGGGTTTGCTCGGCCCTGCTGGTGAGGGTGGTGGCGCGCTCTTCGAGGCGCCGCTCAAAGCTCTTGAGGGACCGGACTTCGCCGCGGGTCATGGATGCCCGGTTGTCGCCGTCGCCGAGGAATACGTGTGTCTTGGAAACGCTATGGACCGGGATGGGGTCGGTGGTCTGGCGGTCGGTGCTGGTGGCGGTGGTCACCGGCGTCTCCTGTCGGGCCTGCTGGCGGGCGGCGTGGGCGTGGTCGAGGGAGGTCTTCTCTCGGTCGGCGGTGGCCATGGTGTCGGTCCAGCCGTCTTTGACTCCGTCCCGGTAGGCCTTGACGTGGGCGGTGGCCTGCGCGGCGCGGGTGCCGTCGCGGTATCCGGTCTCGCGGGACCCTTTGGTCAGGAGTCGTTTGCCAGGAGTGGTGTCTTGTGTCTGGTCGGCCGGCTTGTCGGTCTTTGTTCCGGCGGCAGGTGCGGGCTTGGGGTCAGCGGCCTTCGGGTCGGGCTTGTGGTTGGCGGTGTCCGGCTTCTTATCTCTGGGGGCGGCTGGCTTGTCAGGAATGGTCTTGGCTGTCTTGTCACCCTTGACCAGGGACCACTTGCGGCCGGTCGGGGTCGGTGCACCGTCGGTGTCCTTCGCCGTTTCACCGCCCGTGGTCTTACGGCCCGGAGAGTCCGTCTCGTCCTTGGCGCCTTTCGCCGTGCCGGTGCCGGTGACCTTGGGCTTCGAGGCAGGGGTGTCCTTAGCGGGTGCGGGGATCTTCGGCGCTGCCCCGTCCTTCCCAGCGGCACCGGCGGCACCGGCGGCACCGGCTGTACCCTTCGCCCCTGCCGGGCTGCCGGGGCTGGGCTTGGTAGCCCTCTGGTCGGTGTCGGTGCGGGTCTTCGTCGGCTTCGGAGTGGGGGTGTTGTCGGGCTTCGCTGGCTTCTGCTGCTTAGGTGTGGGTCCGTTCTTCGTAGCTGTACCGCGGGACGGTCCTCGATCGGCGCCGGCCCCGGCGCCTCCGGTGCCACCCTTGGTTCCGCGTCCGGACGTTCCCGCGTTCGTGTTCCCTGACCGGTTGGAGGGGCCCCGGTTGTCGTTCTTCGCTGCCGGGCCAGCGTTCTTCGACCCCTGTGGCCCGCCGCTGGTACTCGACTTCCCGTTCAGCCCCTTTCCGCCGGGCGCGCCCGCGCTGCGGCCGCCACCGGATTGGCCGGTGGGGGTGCGGTTGAGGGTGACTGTTCGGGTCTCCTTGACCTGCTGCGCCTGGGCGCGCGCCTTGTGCATGTCGAGGCGCTTGTTCGCGGTCCCGCCGCCCCTTCCCCAGCGAGTGGCCCCGGCGATGAGCCAGGCCCTCCAGATTCCGGTCTGCTGCTTGCCGGTGCTGGAGTCTTTGGTGTCGCTGCCGGCGCCGTTGAGGGTGCCCTTTTCGTCGTTGAAAGAGGCGCTGGAGATGCCCTCTGCAGGCAGCCCCGTGCCGCCCTCCGTGTCGGCCTGCCCGATGGTTGCGGGGGCGAGGTCGAAGGTGGGGCGGGCGGGTTCGACAGGGGCGACCATCGACGCGAACAGACCCGGGCCGGGGGCGTTCTGAGGGGGCGTTCCGCTGGTGGTACTGGCGTTGTTGTTCGGCTCCGGAACGGCTGCGGGGACGGTGCTGGCGGACACGATTCTCCTTGGTCGATGGGCTCTTCATCACTTCATCCCGCCCAGGAAAAGCCCTGTTCGGGGCCCTGCGGCGGCCTGAGGGGCGTCTGTGGGGGCTTTTCCGGGGGTGATGAGGAAGTGAGGAGGAGCTACTGCGCGGGGGCGTTCCGAGTGCCCTTCTTGACTCCGAATACGGTGACTGCGCCGAGGGCAAGTACGCCGATGAGGACGCCGTCATTGACCCCTCCCTCACCGCCGCCGCCGCTGGTGCTGGTGTCGCTCTTGGACGCGGCGGCCTGCATGTCGGTGGTGCTGGTGGTGTCGTACTGGGTTTGGCAGTCCTCGACAATGTCCCTGTACGAGGGGGATCCGTAGCCCTTGCCGACGAGGTGGTCGTGGTTCTTCACGCACGTGTCGACGGATGCCTGGCGAGTCTTTGCCTGGGCGGCGGCAGCGGTGCGGTCCTTGTCACTGGCCTTGTTCAGTTCCCGGAGTTCCTCAAGCTTGAGGGCCTGGGCCTTCAGCGCGATTTCCTGCGCTTTCGCCTCCTGCTCGGCGGCGTTGGAGGCGTGGATCTGATAGCCGATGAGGGTGGTTCCGGCGAGGACTGCGGCCCCGATTCCGATCGCGGCTTTGCCCCGCTTTGTGAGGCCGGGCTTGGCTGCCGCAACGGATGCGGCAGGCGGTCCGTACGGGTTCGGGTCGATGGTCTCGGCCGACTGCTGCAGGTGGCTGACGATGGACTCGAACCTGTCGTCGTTGGGGGTGGGCACGGTCATTCTCCGTTCTGTCGTGCGAGGTTGGCGGCCTGCTGGAGCAGGGCTTCTACGGCGGGAAACTGCTGGTCGGGGAGGTCGTTCCAGGCGAAGAACTGCATGCTGATCCCGGCCTGGGTGAGGGCCTGCTGCATGTAGCCGACGGCCTTCTCCCGGGCCTCCGGAGTGACGTGTCCGGTCTTCACGAGGACGTTCTGGGCGCCGCGGATGCAGAGCCGGCCGGTCGGGGTGGTGTCCAGGGACTGGCACCACCCGTACTGGCGGAGCACGGCGAGGGTCTGGTCGAGGTGGGTGGACGGGGGCTGCGGTGCCGGGTCCTGCCACCAGCCGAGGTCGGCCAGTAACCGCCGGACCAGGGGCGGGAGGAGCCGGTGGGACCAGGTCGGCGTATCCGGCGGCCCGAGCTCAACGGGCGGGGTACGCAGCCCGGGGACCCCGCTGGGCCGGATGTCGGGGCTGGTGAACGCGGGCGGGGTGAGGGTTGTGTTCATCAGTCGTCACTTCCGTTGCGGGATTTCTCGAAGGCGGCGTGCATCTCGTTGTAGAGCTCGCGGAGGGTCTGGTCGGTCTCGCCGTATCCGAGCTCGCGCCACTGCTTGATGAAGGCTCGCTGGGAGGGCTGTCCGAGGTCGGCGTAGACGCGGAAGGCGCGGGCTTTGCGCTCGGCGTCGGTCGCTGCGGGGTTCGAACGCGGCTGCGGCTTGTCGTCGTGCGGCTCGTCCGTGTCTTCGGCTTGGCTGGAGGGTGCGGCTCCGGAAGCCGCGCTGGTCAGAGGGGCGGAGCTAAGCGGAGAGGCCGCGTCCAGATTGTGCGGTCCGATGTTCGAACGCACCCCCTGCATGACCGCAGTTTCGAAGTGCTCTCCTCCGAGCTGCATGCCCTTCTCGAAGGCGATCCGGTCGACGAGGTGCGCTTCGGTCATCTGCCGCTCAAAGCCTTCCAGGCCGTGCAATGCGGCTCGGCCGGCCCGGACGAGGGCCCGCCGGTACTGGCGGTCGGTCATGCGCCGGGGCTTGCCGACGGAGTTCAGGTCGACGAACCGGTCGGCGGCGTTGCTTCGGGAGATCGCTTCGGCGTCGGCGCCGCGGGACCCGATACCGAGCTTGGATTCGAGACGCTTGAGGCGGTCGCGCCAGGCTCGGGCGAGGATGCCGTCGGACTTGATCTCGACCTTGCCGAGCTTCGCTTCCAACCCGAGGAGCTTGTGGAGGCCGTAGGCGAGCATGACGGGGCCGACGATGCGGACGAGGGCGGTGCCGATGTCCTCGTTCTCCTGGCGGACGACTTCGATGGCGCCGACGGCCTGGGCGAGGACGAGGACGTACGCGGCCCGGGTGGCGCCCTTGTCGTTGAATGCCCAGGCGTACACGGACAGGCCCAGGACGATGGCTTCGAGAACGAGGCCGATCGTCATGTGCCAGGGCGCTTCCATGTGGAGGCGCTTCTCGGCGAATCGGGCGGAGGTGTTGGTGGAGAGGGCGAGACCGGCGATGACGACGAGGCCCATACCAAGGAAGCCGATGAGGCTGCGGCGCTTCTTCGGGTCAGGCTTCCGGCTGCTGGTGCGGACTCGCTTCTGGGCGATGCGGTAGCCGAAGCCGAGGGTGATGAGGGCGAGGAGGGCGGCCCATGCCTGCACGGGCACTTGCTCGGCCGCGGTCTGCACTGTGGAGAGCATGGGCGGTGTCCTTTCGGGTCGTGGTGCGTTGGTGGTCAGGCGGTGGGGGCAAGGAGCCGATTGATCTGGGCCCCGGTCAGGCGGCCGTTCTCTGCGGCAGCGTGGGCAACTGCGCTGATCTGCGACCACAGGGCATCGACCTGGGTCTGCGCACGATCGCGAACTTGGGGCCAGGAGATCTGGATGCCGTCCCGGGTGAGGAGCTGGATGACGTCGTCCCGGTCGTGGTCTGCGGTAGCGGCGGCAATGGTCTCCTCGGAGTGGAGGCCCTGCTCGTCCAGCCATTTCAGGGCGGCGAGTTCGCCAGCTGCGCCTTGGAGTGCGAACTGGTGGGCCTCGTGCGGGAAGTACGTCACGTACGTGATGCCGCCGATCGACCAGCCGCCGTGGTCCTCTGTGCGCGGCAGGAGCTCAAGGGAGGTGACTTCGAGTCCGTGGTGTATGGCGATGACTGCGTGGCCGGCTTCGTGGTGGGCCTGGAGGAGCAGAACTTGCTCCTGGGTGAGGCTGGGTGCGTAGGCGACCGTGTCCGGGTCCGGGGTGGTGGTCATCGGGCTCGGTGTCCTTTCCAGGTGAGGGCGGTGGCGGCGAGGCATCCGAGTGCGGGCCAGGCCATGTCGGCGTAGAGGGCGAGGAGGGTGAGGGCGGCGAAGCTGTATCCGCCGAGGTGGCTGCGCATCAGGCGGCGTCCGTGAGGATCGGGAGGGCGGCACCCTTCCCGGATCGGGTGACACCGGCGGCGAGGTAGTACTGCGCGCTGGCGTCGGGGGCGGGGCCGTCGTCCGCGTGGTGGCCGCAGAACTCGCAGCGGGTGGTGCTGGCGGCGGTCTCGACGTCGCAGAACCAGCAGATGCGGATGCTGTCTGCCTCAGGAGTGTCTCCGGCCCAGCGGGCGGCGGTGGTCTTGAGGGCCTGGTGCCAGTCACCGGTGTAGGCGGCGGGGGCGTCGATGTCGGAGCCGATGATCTGGAAGACCCGCATGCGGGCTTCGGCGTCGTCGGTGACGGGCTGGGCGGGGGTGGTGGTCTGGGTGGCCATTGCGGGTCCTTCCGGAGTGTCTGGCGGGAGTGTGGTGGGGGCGGTCGTCTGTCGGCTCGGCGGCCGTCCCCACCACGCGTCGCGGGTCAGGCGTGGTGGGGGGTCCAGGTGCCGTTGTCCAGGGCGTTCAGTTCGTCGAGGTGTTCGTCGACGCCCTCCCGCATGGTTTCGGCGAGGCGGTGCTGCCCGTTGGCCTGGAGGTCACGCTGGGCCGTGCGGCTGTTCTTGATGTCGGCGGTGATTTCGGCGCGGGTCTGCTCGACAGGCTGGTTGCGGAAGAAGTGGCGGCTGCTGGCCATGCGTGCTCCTTGAGGTGTCGGGTCCGGGTGGTCCGGGCCTCTCTGCCGCCACCAACCGCGGGGGTTGGGGGCGACAGGGCGGGCCGGGTCAGATCTCGGCGTCCCGCAGCCGGGCTCGGGCGCGCCGGAGCAGGACGGGCGTGTCGGGGTCGTCGGCGGGGATCGTGAGCGTGCCGGCGAGGAGTGTGGCGGCGGCGGTGAGTGCCTCGCCGTTGTTCTGGTTGGTGTGCTCGAAGCTGTCGGAGAACTCGTTGCCCGCGTCCTCGAGTGCTTCGACGAGTTCGGCGGGGGTGAGGGTGGTGACGTCCTGGTCGAGGAGGTAGTTGAGGGTCTTCGCGTTGTCGGCGACGACGCTCTGGAACGTGAGGGTCTGCGTGGCCATGCCGGGTCCTTTCGGGGTGTGGGCGGGGGGTCTGGTCTGTCGGCTCGGCCGGACCCCCCGCGTGGGGTGTGGTCAGGTGTTGTTGATGGCGTCGAGGAGCTGGCCGAGGTCGCCGTTGGTGGCGGTGTGGAGCTGGTGGGCGGCGTCGGTGGCGGCCTGGATTTCGGTGTCGGTCATGCCGGCGGGGTCGTGGAGGATTCCGGCGGCGATGAGTGTGGTGCGGAGCTGGGCGGCGGCCTGGTCGGCGCTCATAACGTGGTCCTTCCGGGGTCAGTAGCTGCTGATGGCGGCGGAGGCTTCGGATGCGTGCTGGTGGAGCCAGTCGTCGGTGAGGGCGAACAGGGCCTGCTCGCCGTGGTGCTGGGTCTCTTTCTGCTGGGTGAAGGGGAGGGTGCGGAGGGAGGGGTTGGTGTGGGGGTTGGTGAGGCGTGCGATGAGGTGGGCGATGGCGGTGATGACGTCGGTGCCGTCGGAGGATCCGGCGAGGGTCGCGGCGAGGGTCTGTGTCTGGTCGGTGGTGAGGCGGTCGAGGGCGATGAGTCGGATGCCGTCGCGGAGGAGGTCAATGCCGGGGTGGATTCCGGCGAGGTCTTCGAGGAGGCCGGTGAGGGTGTCGTCGAGTGGGGGTACGGCGTTGCCGTCGGTGTGGACCGGGTTGGTGGTCACTGCTGGCCCCCGGTGAGCTGCGCGGCTTGGTCGTGCGCTGCTTGGGCTGCCTCGGCTGCGGCCTGGGCGGCTGCGATCCGTTCGGCGGCGAGGGCCTCGGCGGCCTGCTGCTCCGCGATGGCGCTCACAGGACGTCCCCGTCCCACTCGCCGGTGACCAGGTGCTCGAAGGCGAACAGGGATGCTTCGGCGTCGGGTCCGCCGAACACATCGGCGAGGTACGACTCGGGGTCGATCTCCGCGAAGTGGTCCTCAAGGTCGGCGATCAGTGCCGGGTGGATCGTGGGGGCGAGGTCGTTGCGGCCGGCCTGGTAGTCGGTGGGCTTGGCGGCCGCGTACTCGGCGACAGCGGAGACGGCGTTGATGGTTTCCTCAGCGGCGCGCTGCCCTACCTGGAGCTCGCCGACGAACTCGCCGTCCATCGTTCGGATGCTGATCCGGGCGACGGGCTGGCCGGTGGGGTTCGCGTTGTAGTCGACGAGGTTGAGCTGGTGGAGTGCGGCGAGGAGCTGCTGGGCGGGCGACAGGTCGTTGGCGCTCATGCGGCCACCGCCGTGCGGTTGGCGTGGAGGCCGAGGGTGCGGCGGTCGCGGCGGCGGATGGACTCGCCGTAGGCGGCGGCGTCGGCGGAGGTGGCCTCGGTGAGGGTGCGGCAGCGGGTGCAGTACTGGTCGTGCAGGGCGCGGGCGGCGTCGGTGTACGAGACCGCCTTGCGGGGGTTACGGACGCGGCGCAGGGCTTCGTCCATGTCCGGGTCGGAGTCCGTGGCGAGCTTGCTCGGCATGGGCGGGGTGGTGGGTGCGGGCTGTCCGGTGATGCGGCTACGCTGGTTCACGCGGATCGACCTCCTGTTAACGGCAGGTGGGTTGGTTCTGTTCAAAGGCCTCGGTCACTGGCGGTTGCGTCGCTGGTGGTTCGGGGCCTTTTGCTGCTTAGGCGACGGCGGTCTGGCTGAGGTAGTTGTCGACGGCCGTCTTCGGGATGCGGAGTCCGCGTCGGCGGGCTGTTCCCGTCCCGAGGAGGTGGCCGTCAAGCTGCTTCTCCCTGACCAGCCTTCGAACGGTCTGGGGGTGCAGGCGCAGGATGCGCGCTACCTCGATCGCGTCCAGCAGATCTCCGTTACTCATGGGAATCTCCTTCCAGCGCGAGAGAGAGGCAACTCCCCTAGGGGAGTTCGATGGCTCCATTGAAGCCCAGTCCCCTATGGGAGTCAAGCGCGCAGAGCGAGCACGCCCCCTGAACGCAAAAAAGCCCCTGCCAGCGGCTGCTGGCAGGGGCTCAGGAGGTTGATCTAGTCGGTGAAGTCGTACTCCATGACGAAGCGGGAGGCATCGAGGAGCATGTCGTTGACCTCGACGATGCGGCCAGACTCGTCTGCGGCGGTGCGCACGATATGCATCACCGGAGTGCCGGCACCCATGCCCAACTGGGCCGCCTCCTCGGGGCTGGGCATCCGCGAGCGGAGTTCCTCCCTGAATCGCTTCGGCTCGTGGCCGAGGTCGGCGAGGCGGGCGTAGATCCCCCCGGGACCAGTGTCGATCTGGACAATGGGCGACCCTGCAACGACATCCATCGGGAGGTAGGAGACGGCCGCCATGACCGGCACACCCTCGACCGTGTAGACCCGGGCCCGCTTGCACACCGTGGCGTCGACAGCGAGGCCCATCGTGCGGGCAACCTCGGCCGGCGGGGAAATCTCTTCGGGTTCCTCGTTCAGCGGGATCATGGGGCGGTCGTGAACGTCAACAGACCACATGGACTGCCCGCCACCCCAGAGCTCTTTGGAAAGCCTCTTGGTCGCGTTGCGGCGGATCGGCTCGAAGGAGCGGACAAAGAAGCCCTTGCCGTGACGGCTCTCGAGGACACCTTGGTCCCGGAGGGAGACGAGCGCGTTGCGAGCGGTCATCTTGGACACGCTGTGGCGTTCCTTGAGTTCCATCTCGCTGGGAACTTTCTGGCCAGGCTCCAGCACCCCGTCGAGGATCTGGGCGCGCAACTCCGCAGCAATCCGCTGGAACGCGGGCTGCTCGCGATCGCTTGGCGTCTTCTCGCCTGGCAAGAAATCCTCCTCGTAGCTTGTCTAGGGGACCACGCTAACGCCCCATCTAGCGTCTCGCTCAGGGGGCCTTCCCCCTGCTCGTTAGGGGTAGCGTGACACACTCCCCTAGGGGAGCTTAGGATAGACCTGGCCGTGCAGTCACCCCCGCCTCCCCAAAGCAGACGAAAGGGAAGGGTGGTCAGTGCTCCTGCATAGGCTGTGACGGTCGACCGGTTCATCAGACCGGCCGACCGCCCTTATAGCCGCCGACCTGCGAAGACAAGCGGCTACGTGAACCGATCCGCGAAGAAGGGTTCGCCATGAGTCTATGGCTTTCACTTGGCGGTCTGCCAAGTGGCTGGAACGTCCAGGGGCGCCGATGAGCGCCCGCAAGAAGAACGACCAGGAAGAGACCAGGCTCCCGCCCGCCGTGACCTTCACATCCGGGGCGCAGCTGCTGGTCAAGCTCGGCATCGTCCCGAGCATCACCCGCGAGGGAATCCGCCACATCGCCACGTCAAAGCTCTACGCCGAGACCTGGCCCTTCGGCGTTGACAAGCCGTACCCGTACGGAGAGGCCGGCAATGCCCTGCTTATGGCCACCGGGCCGTTCCTCGAGTTCTTCCGCCACACGTACAAGCGGCCCGGCGCTGCGGGTGGCCAGGAAAACGACCAGCCCTAGAACGCACGAACGGCCGGGAAGTTCGCAGCTACCCCGGCCGTCCAAGCACCTCAGCGGATCGCAGCCCGCTGGATCAACGAGTCATACCTTCAGAGAGCAGATCTCGATGAACACAGTATCGGGTCCGAGAGTCACGCCAACAAGTCCACGCTCCGTGATCCTCCGCACGGCGGGGGTGACGTCATGAGCGTTGAGCACATGGCCATGGTGTTCGCCGCAGAAGGCTTGGAGGGCGGCGAGAAGCTGCTGCTCCTGGCCTACACGAACTACACCGACCCTCACGGCTACTGCTGGCCCGGCGAGGAGCGTCTCGCTGAGGACACCGGTACGTCCGTGAGCACGGTCCGTCGCACGAAGAAGAAGCTGGTCGGCAAGAACCTGGTGCGTTCGGTTCGCCGGCCGGAGACGAGCAATCTGGCGCGCGTGAACCTTCCTCTGCTGGCATCGATGGCTCGGGCGCGGCGGGCGTACGACGACAACGAGATCGACCGCCTGTCGTTCGACGGTTCCCCTGCTGTCAGCGAGTCGGAAACCGGCTCTGACCAGCAGACAGTTCAATCTGACCTGTCACTCAAACAGGGCCCTGACCTGCGAACAGTGCAATCTGACCTGGACCACAGGGCAGATTGCACTGACGGACAGGTCAATCTGACCTGTGAGAGGGGTCAATCTGACCTGCAATCCATTAGTGATCCACCAGGTGAAGCCATTAGCCGTCCTTCCTTGTCTGCGGGCTCGTCGGGCAGCGGGTCGGGAGGGAAGGACGGCAGCGGGATGTCGAGTCGTAGTTCAGGAGTTGACCTGCTGCTCGCGATCGGGGCGGCGAGCCCCCAGTTCCTGCTGACGGGGAAAACGCTCCGGGATCAGGGTCTGACGGTGACGGGCATGCTGCTGGAGGGGTGGACGGAGGAGCAGCTCCGTCACGTCGTTGCTGGTCGGCCGTTGCCGGAGCAGGTGAAGACCTCGGTGGGGGCGATTGTGGCCAGGAGGCTGCGTGACGCCATCGCCAGCCCCCCGCCCGCCACGGCCCCGAGGCTGCCGTCCCAGGCCGCCAGCAGCTCGCCCAAGGCCGCCGAAGAGACATGGACGCCACCGTCGTGGACTGCTAGCCAGGGGTTTGGTGGAGCGGTGGCAACGCTCCCCCGGGCGAAGTGCTCCGAGTGTCATAGGCCGCTGCAAGACTCCGCCACTGACGCTCTGTGCCGCGACTGCCGAGAGGACGCCGTCTGATTCGGCAGGCAATTCGCTGGCGCGCACAGCTCACCCGACTTGTGCGCGCCAGCCACGTTGCGCCGAGGTGGCCCGGACTCAGTCGGCCAGTTCCCAGGGTGGGTCATGCGTGACGTTGGTAGCACCGCAATTCCAGCAGTCCCACTCCGCATCGACCTGGTACTTCTCAACCCAGAACCCGACGGGCCTCCCGTACACGACACAGTCGGCCCAGCACCGCCAGCACTCGAACGCGAAGTTCACCCCATCCCCTCCCTCACGTAAACCGGTCGTCCCAGCCCCTGCACGGCGCCTTCTCGCGTAATACCCCGACATGGCCTCCCGTACAGGCAACGCTCCCGCATTCTGTAGTCACCGATAAGGAGGACCTGCCATGACCGAGCAGCCGACCGGACCCGATCTCGTACAGCAGACCGTCACCCTCTCCCGAACAGTCGCGGTCGGCCGCGCGACCCGGGACGAGGCCGAGCTCCTCGTCAGCCTCGGACGGGCGATCGCTCACCGGGCCAGCGACACGTTCGTCACCAGTCAGCAGTACCGCCACGCGTGGGACGACCCCGCCGCCATCAAGATGATGAACGCGGTCGGCAACGCGGCCATCGTGATGGCGGCGGACGAGGTCCGCGCCGCGCTCGCGGAACGGCCGGGGATGGCTCCGGAGCTCTACCTCCGGAGTCTCGGCCTTGCCGCGCTTCCGGCCTGGCCGCTGCCCGACGACGACGCCTCCCATGTCATCGTCTTCCGGCGCAGCGGCGTCGGCTTCGGCGACCTCTGGAGAGCGATCGGGGACGGCGACGAAGCGGAGATCGACCGTGTCATCGGAAAGGTGAACGAGTACGTTCTCGGGCCCAGCGGGTTTTGGGCCCGGAGCCTAGGCGACTGACCCTCCTCGGCCTGTCAGTGGCCGCTGCGACACTGGCAGGACAAGCCCCCGCACCAAGGAGACCGCTGTGTTCGACCCCGGCCGCTGCTCTGCCGCCCACACAGATGACCGGACGTCGTGCGCTGGACCGCGTGACGCGGTGACGATCCTCGACGGGCAGGGCGGTGCCGCAGCCGGGTGCGAGCACCACGGGGCCCGAATGCTCGCCTCGATCGACGAGGCCCATGTCGAGCCCGGCAGTGTGGTCGGCGCAGCAACCCGAGTGTTGGCGGCCGCGGACACGATCCGCCCGTTCTGCTGGTACGAGACGGCGCCCCGCACGGAACCGGGCCAGCTCAGCCACGCGGAGAACCGGGCCCGGAACGCCTAGCGCAGCAAGCCAGGCAGTGACCGCCCCGGCCGGATGCCGTTACTCAGGCATGACGCACATCGGACCGCCAGGCGGCCAGCCCGACCGTCCCAGCCCCGGCAAACTTCCGCCGTCGGCTGCGGACATCTGGGCGGACATCGACGAATGCCACACCCTCATCACGCAATCCGCCTGCCCGACGCCGGTGCAACGTGAGCTTGTCGCCGCGATCGAGGCGTGGTGGGGAACTTCCCCCGGGCCAGCGCGGGGACGAAGGTTCCAGACCATCCTGCGCCTCATGGAGCCCTACGCGCAGGAGAGCCCGCCCGAGGAGGCTGCTCGCGTCCGGACGATCCTTGCTGACCACAAGGCCGCCAACGACTTCATCAGGCTGTACCGGGCCGAGTTCTGATCCTGGTCTGGGTCAGAGGGTGATGACCGCCCAGATGCGGCGCCCGTCGGGCCCAGCATCGGTGCCGCACCCGGTGACGGGCTTGTGCTTCGTGATGCGGTGGAGGACGTCCCCACCCGTGTCGTCGAGCCCGGCGGTCAGTCCGACGTGGTGGGAGAGGGCGAGGATGCAGGCCTGCCCGTCCTGGTCCGACAGGTGCACTGACACCGCAGACCCGCCGTCAGCGACCGCGGCCTGCACGAGGAGTGTTGTGACCTCCTCGACCGCGTCCAGCACAGCCGGGGCCGGCCGGTAGTCCCACTTCCCCAACTGCTCGACGACCGCGGCCCGGGCCTTGCCTGCCGCCCACGGGGCGGACTCGAGCACCCAGTTCCTCCCGCGCCGGTTCCGCATGCCCACACCGCGCCGTGCGGTCGGCATCACCGTGCCCGCACCCGCGGCCGCGCCCGGGCCATCCTCGGCGGTCCCTCGCGTCTGTGACGGGTCCTGCGGATTCGGGCGGGGAGGCGACGGCGGCTTCTTCGGCGGCGGTGGGGTCTTCGGCGGGAACGACGGCGGGGTCGGGCCGGCTTCCACGGGCTGTGCCACGAGGTCTCCCAGGGGTGCGCGGGGCGGCGGGGTGTGCCCCGGGTTCAGCGTAGGCGCGGTGGGGCTGCTCGGGGACGGTTCGGACGGGACTGGCCCTGTGCGGGTGGGGGGTTGATGGCCGAACCGTGACACTCAATACCCATTTTCCTATGGCACGTGCAATGTATTTCAGGGTAGGCTGAACCAACCCCCAGCAGACCGGCGGGAGCGTTGGCCCGATCCGGCGCCACCCTGAAAACAGCCCCCTCCCCCAGGAGCCGCCACATGCCCGCCATTGATCTCCCCGCCCCCATCGTCGTCACCCGGCACCAGTGCCCGCACTGCCGCCGCTACACCCGGGCCGACCCCGCCCGCGTCGAGTGGCACATGGCCCGCTGCCTGAAGAGCACGGCCGCCCGCAACTGCGGGACCTGCGAACACCACCAGCAGGAGTCCACCGACTACGGCCACCAGTGCCACCCCGGCTACCACTGCGGGTGCAACGACTGGGACGAGGCCTGCACCCACCCCGACGGGCCCGAGGACTACCGGTTCCCCGTCCAGAACTGCCCGCTGTGGCAGCCCACCCCGTGACACGCAGTACGCCCCGGCCGGGGACTAGCCGGCCGGGGCGCCCCGCCACCTTCCCACGCCCGCAGATCCGGTTCCGGCCGGCCCGGACGCAGGAGACCCACATGCGGCCCGCATGTGACCCGCATGAGACCCAGGAGACCTGCATGCTCGACACCACACCCACCACCGACCACCGTGCGCTGCTCCGGCAGGCGGAGACGTACCTGACTGTCACGCACGACCACGCGGGACGTCACGACACCATCGGCATGGACCTCACCTGCGGCGGCTGCCAGCTGCGGACGCGACTCACTACCGCGCTGACGGCCCGGCAGGTTCCCGGCACCACCGACCAGCAGCCCACGACCGCCGACAAGGCTGCCGCCCTCGACATGGCCCCGACCGAGTACCGGCAGTTTCGCCACGACGCGGCCGTGGAGCAGATCAGGGAAGCGGCGGGCGGGCTACTCGCCGAGACGGGTCTGCGGGTGATGGACGCGCTGGAGGGCACCACCGACCAGCAGCCCGAAACCACGCCCACGACCGCCGAGGTAATCCGGGACCGGGTTGCCGAGCGGCAGAAGGACTGCGTGTGGATCGAGGTGGATGGCGCGCCGATGATCCTCCCCGACTCGTGGCCGGACGCCCGAACTCTGATCGACGCGATTCATACCGCTGCCGGGCTGGACGGCACCGAGGCCGTGCCCGCCGACCGGGCCGCCGTGCTGCGCGAAGCCGCCGACGCCGCACTCACCATGCCCACCCCCGACTGCGCCGAGATGAGCAGCCTCACCAGCACGTGGCGGGCCGGACTGTGGGCCGCCGTCGACCACCTCCGCCGCCTGGCCGACGAGGCGCAGCAGCCCGAGACCGAGGCGGGTGGCCCGTGCCCCCACTGCCGTCACATCAGCTGCCGCGACCGCACCCCCTGCAACGCGATCCTCAGCGCCACCGCGCTCGACCTGGCGCGCTGCCCCTGCACCGGACAGCCCACCGCCGACCAGCCGGACACCGAGGCGCACCAGCACACGTGGGTGACCGCCCTCGACGGCGACGACCTCCCGGCCCTCGACGAGCACGGCCACACCCGGACGCACTGCGGCACCTGCGGCACGAAGCGGACCCCGGACGAGCGACGCGAGCCCCACCCCACGGAAGCCGACATGGCGCACGCCCTGACCCTGCTCAACCACCGCCCCGCCGCCGACCGGCCGGACACCGAGACCGAGGCGACGAAGCCCCGCCGGTGCGCGCACACCGACGCCCTGTACGGGCAGTGCACCCGCGCCGTTGATGACCACGACCTGCCCTGCGAGTTCGAGCACGAGCGGTGCACCTGCGGAGACGCGGGCGACGCCTTCGTCCCGGCGGGTCACTACGCCGACTGCCCGCAGGCCGCCAAGGCGCAGCATTCCGAGACTGAGGGGAGCGTCTGATGGCCGACACCAAACCCGCGCTGCGGGTTCTCTCCCTCGGAGCCGGGGTGCAGTCCACCACCGTGGTCCTGCTGTCTGCGGCTGGAGACCTGCCCCGCCTCGACGCTGCGATCTTCGCCGACACCGGCTGGGAGCCGCGCGCCGTCTACACCCACCTCGACCGCCTCGAACGCGAAGTCCTCATCCCCGCCGGGATCCCGCTGCACCGGGTCTCGGCCGGCAACATCCGCGACGACGCTCTCGACCCCGAGCACCGGTTCGCCTCGATGCCGCTCTTCATCAAGAACCCCGACGGCGGCGACGGAATGACCCGGCGCCAGTGCACGTCGGAGTACAAGCTGAAGCCCATCAAGCGCCAGGTTCGGGAGCTCCTCGGCTACCCGCACCCCAGCCCCGTCCCGCGCGGCCTGTATGCCGAGCAGTGGATCGGGATCAGCCGCGACGAGATCGGCCGCGCCAAGGACTCCGGCATCAACTACCTCCGGTCCGCGTTCCCGCTCCTCGACATGGACGGCGCCGCCGACGGCCGCGAGGGCTGGACCCGCGACGACTGCACCCGCTACCTCAACGCCAACGGCTGGGCCACCACGCCCAAGTCCGCCTGCATCGGCTGCCCCTTCCACGGCAACGCCCAGTGGCGCGCCCTCCGAGATGGCAACCCCGAGGAGTGGGCCGACGCCGTGGAGTTCGACGCTGCGATCCGCGCTGGCAACGCCCGCGGCAACGCCAACGGCAAACCCCTGCTGGGCGAGGCATACCTCCACCGCTCCCGGCTCCCGCTCGACCAAGCCCCCATCGGCAGGGTTACCGCGTTCGAGTGGGCCAAGCAGCAGACCGACGTGTTCGGACAGATCGCCGACGCCGAGCTGGAGGAAGGCGACCCGGACGGCTGCTCGCCCTGGTCCTGCCGCTCCGGCCACGCCGCGTGACCCCGTGACACGCAGTACGCCCCGGCCGGGTCATAGCCGGCCGGGGCGCCCCGACACCGTACCCATTCCCTGGAGCCCTTCATGACCGCTCGCATCACTGGACCAGCCGCACTCACCGGATACGTCGGGGCAATCACCGCAGCGAACTGGCTGACCGCCCGATACGGCATGGTTCCCGTCGGTGCCGGCCTGCTCACCACCGCCGGCACGTTCGCCGCCGGGGCCGCGCTCCTCCTCCGCGACACCGTGCAAGACCTGTTGGGCCGCGGCTGGGTCCTCGCCGGGATCACTACGGGCGCCGCCCTCACGTGGGCTACCAGCCCCGCCCTGGCCGTCGCCTCCGCCACCGCGTTCCTCGCCGCCGAGCTCGCCGACATGGGCGTGTACACCCCGCTCCGCCACCGTGGCTGGGCCCGCGCCGTCCTCGCCTCGAACGCGGTCGGGGCGGTCGTCGACACCCTGCTGTTCCTGCTGCTGGCTGGGTTCCCCATCACCGCGGCCACCGTCGGCGGGCAACTCGTCGGGAAACTCGCCTGGGCCACGCTCCTCCCCGTCGCTGCGGTCGTCACCGTCAGGAGGTGGCGCCGTGCTGTACCTGGCCACGCCCTCGGGGCCTGACGTGCGCGCCGCCATGACGGCCGGACTCCTCGGCTGCATGACCACCCCCGCCCAAGGCAACCGCATCCCCGACGGCGCCCTGTACGCCGCGGACAACGGGAAGTTCGGCAAGGGCTGGCCCGGAGCCGAGCGGTGGTTCGACTGGCTGGAGAACACCGTCGCCCGGTACGGCGCGGACCGGTGCCTGTGGGCCGTTGCCCCCGACGTCCCGTTCGACGCAGCCGGAACCCTGACCGAGTCCCTGCCCTGGCTTCCCCGCATCCGGCAGCTGGGAATCCCCGCCGCGTTTGCCGCACAAGACGGATGCGAACACGGCCTTGTCCCCTGGGATGAGCTCGACGTCCTGTTCATTGCCGGATCCACCGAATGGAAGATCGGCCCCGCAGCCGAGGCCCTGGCCCGGGAAGCCAAGACCCGCGGCAAGCAAGTCCACATGGGCCGGGTCAACTCCGCCCGCCGCCTCGGCATAGCCGAGTGGTTCGGCTGCGACACCGCCGACGGCACCTACCTGGCGTTCGGTCCCGACACCAACCTGCCGCCACTCCTCGCCTGGCTCGACGAGTTGCACCACACCCCGTCGTTCTTCGGCGACGCCGCCTAACCACCCACGCCCGCAGATCCGGTTCCGGCCGGCCCGCACCCAGGAGACCCCGCATGCTCGACACCACACCCACCACCGACCACCGCACACTGCTTCGGCAGGCGGAGACGTACCTGACTGTCACTCATGACCACGCGGGACGTCACGACACCGTCGGTATGGACCTCACCTGCGGCGGCTGCCAGCTGCGGACGCGACTCACTACCGCGCTGACGGCCCGGCAGGTCCTCGGCACCACCGACCAGCAGCCCGAGACCACGCCCGTCGACACCGACCTGCGTAACCGCATCGCCGAGGTGCTGGCCACGGCGGACGGCATCATCTGGGGACCGGGCCGCAACAGCCTGCACAGCGGCCTCATTGAGGACTACCACCAGCGTGCCGACGCCGTCCTGGCCGTCCTGCCCGCGTCCGTCGACCGGTCCGCCGTGCTGCGGGAGGCCGCCGACGACCCGGACGGCCTGCTCGCCAAGGTCAATGAGGCCACGTCCACGCTCCGCCGCATCCGCTCGACGATCAGGACCCTGAAGGACCAGGGCGCTACCGGCTACGCCTACTACCAGGCGATCACCGACGACTTGGCCGGGCCCCGCCCAGACCGCGACGAGGCTGACGGCCTCCGCCGCATGGCCGACGAGGCGCAGCAGCCCGAGGTGGTGGACCCGTTCAGCTACGAGGAGCGCGAGCGTACCGGCCGCAACGGAGGGCTGGACCTACCCAAGACCGAGGCGGGTGCCGACACCCTCCCCGCGTGGCTGCACCAGCGGTTCGCGGTGACCGGGCCCACGGTCTGGGGCAACCTCGACGACGACCAGCGCTCGTACTGGGAGCACCAGGCCAAGGCGGTCCGCAGGGCGGTGACGCGCAACGGGTTCAAGCCCGCCGCCGACCGGCCGGACACCGAGACCGAGGCGGCGAAGTGACGCAGCAGCCGAGCACCGTCGTGCCCCTCTGGGAGACCGAGCACCCGTACTACGCAGCCGAGGGCAACTTCTACAAGGGCGGGCTGCACAACCTGTTCTCGTCATGGGCCGAGTTCACCGAGACGACGTTCTACAGCGGCGACCGGGACATGAATCTGCTCTACCGCTGGGATTGGGAGAAGGACGCGCCGGAGACGCTGAAGCTGTTCTTCATCCTCCAGCGGAAGGCCATTGCCTGCTCGGCCGAGATGCCGATCACCGAGGCTGACGAAGACGCGGTCCGCTCCTGGCTCATCTCGTGCGCGGCCACGCTCCGCGACACGTGGGCCCCACTGCTCCCGTGACCCTGGCCCATGCCGCCCCCGCGGTGGCTCTCCTGGCCGCACTGACCGCCTGCACGGTCCTGCTGCTCCGGGAGGGCCACCGAGGACGCCGCAAGCCCGGACACGGGCAACAGCGGCCACACAGCCAGCACATCGGCACCGCACAGCACGACCGAGACGCCATCAAGGAGCACGACATGACCCGCCGCCGAACCATCACCCGCACCTGCGCCACCACCGGGTGCCGGGAAACCAGCTTCGTCGAGTACATCGCCCGCCGCGATATCGCCGACCTCCCCGCCAAGTGGCAGTGCTACCGCCACTCCAAGCCGGACGAGGTCCTGTCCGTCGACAACGCCCAGACGACCGCAGTCCTCGCACTGCACCCCAGCTACGTCACCGGCTACACGCGCGACGACCCGCCCAAGCTGATCGGCCACTTCTGGGGGCCGGAAGGCGCCGAGAAGGGCAACCACGGCATCGTCCAGGGCCCCGGCTTCCGCGCCATCGCCGCCGACTACCCGCCCGGGACGCGGCTGATCATCACGGCCCGCCTCGAACTCCCCGCCACCACAGCCGACGCCACCGAGGAGCCGACGCGATGACCGACGACGAGATGATCCACCACCTCCTCACCCGATCCTTCGACGGCGTCATCCTCCACGGCGAGCAAGACCACCTCCGAGCCCTCATCCGGCAGATGCAGGCCGAGCGGGACACGCTGCGCGCTGTCTGCGAGAGCAACAAGCGCGCCTACAAGGGAGCCATCCAGGCCGCCTGGACCGCCGAGGCCGCCATCGAACGCGTGCGTGCCTGGATCGCCGGAGAGCCCGTCACCGCCCGCAGCGAGTTCGGCAACGGCTACCGCGAAGCCCTCAGCGACATCACCACCGCCCTCGACGAGCAGCAGACCACCACCACGGAGGCCGCACCGTTCGGCGACCGCCACGGACCCACACCGGACGAAGTACGCGCCGGGCTGTTCACCACCATCGGGCCCCCGGTCTCCTGCCCCCACTGCGGCCCGGACGCGGCACCCATCCCGTCCACGCACTGGACCAAGCACCTCATCCGGCACCACCCCGAACGGCCCACCGCCTGACCCACCGCCCGGCCGGACTCACCACGGAATCTGACACGCAGTGAACTTCACCCCAAAGAAAGTCGGGGAAAGAGTAGGGAGAGCGTAGAAATCGGGGTCGTGCTGCGAAGCTTTCCGGTACCACACACCGGAATACGAACCCAGTTCTACGCTCTCCCCGTACCTGGCCGCCGGGCTGTGTGGGATCCCGATCGGCGGCGCATCCAGCAAGGTGACGGACCATCAAATGTGCTGGTCGTAGCCCCGCTTCGCACATCATGCCGGACCAGCACCCGTTTTTCTTCGGCCAATTTTTATTACAAAACAACTGATGACTATTTAGACTTCGTCACCGTCAACACGAACATCAGCACGGGGGAATCAGCACATGCACAAAGAGTCGCTGCGCCAGTTCCTCAGCGAACGCCGCGCCCGAATTAATCCAGAAACAGTCGGACTGTCCCGCCCCGCGAAGCAAGGCCGGCGAGCCGACGGCCTGTCACAACAGCAAGTCGACCAACTGCTCGGCCGCGGCATCCACACCTGCCACCGCCTCGAAGCCGGGAAGTACCCCAACCCACCCACCGACCTCCTCCGTGACCTCGGGAAACTCCTCCGCCTCACCGAGGACGAGTGGGTGATGCTCCACCGGTACGCCCGCGAGCAGGAACCCCCAGGCCCCCTCAACCCCGACACCGGATACCAGGTCCTCGGCACGTGGGCGGACGCCGTCGAGGGCATGGACCACATGGCGTACGTGTGCGACGCCGCGTGGAACGTCCTGACCCACAACCCACAGTTCACAGGCATGTTCCCCTCCCGGCAGGTCCCCGCCAACGTCCTGCGATGGATGTGCCTGGCCGACGAAGCCCGCACCGTTCTCACCGACTGGGAAACGGCATGGGCGCCACGCATCCTCCCCCAGCTCCGGGCCGCGCTGGCCGCACGCCGCGACCCCACCCTCAAGCAGCTCGAAACCGATGTCCTCGCCGACCCCATCGTCGGCCCCCTCTACCAGGCGCCCGGTGTCGTGAACCACCCCGACGGCGACGAACGGCCCCTGCGCCACCCCATCCACGGTCCTGGCTGGGTCACCATGTGTTCAGCCTCCCCGGACAGCAGCCCCGGCGCCCGCCTCATGATCCTGCTGTTCTGGGCCGGGGAATGCCACGCCACGGCACGGCCCCCACTCCGCGCACCCGGACACGCCGCCCCCGACACCAACCGCAACTGAGTGGAGACCCTGATGACCGACGACCTGGTGCAGTTCCTCCGCGACCGCCTCGACGAAGACGAGCGGATCGCTCGTGCGGCAGGCTCCGGCTGGTACGACTACGACCCCGAGCAGCAGATCGCGTTCGTCCCGCCCGAGGACAGCCGCCACATCGCCCGCCATGACCCGGCCCGCGTCCTCCGCGAAGTCGAGGCGGGAAAGCGGATGCTTCACGCCTACGACGTGGCCACCCACGGCGAGCGCACCGCGCCCCACGAAGACCAGCGGGACGTCTCGGGAGCCAAGGTAGATTCCTGGCGGTTCGCGCTGCGCCTGCTCGCCCTGTCGTACGCCGACTACCGCGACGACTGGCGGCCGTAGTTCCCACCCGCCACACCAGCACCACCAGAATCAGCCAGGGGCAATGATTCAGCCACCCGGCCGTAGGTTGGGCGGACTGCCCCGAGCCCGTGGAGGACCCGTGCCCGCCTATGTCACCGCCCCGCAGGTCACCCTTCCCGCCCACAAGGTCACGACCGCTGAAATCCTCGACGACATCCGGTCCCGCCACCACGACCACCCGAGGCTCGGTGTCATCCTCCGGGCGATAGGCAACTGTGGGGTGTCCACCCGGCACTTCACCCGCCCCCTGCAGTCCCCCACCGTCGCCGGAACCGCCGGGGTGGCCGCCCGCACACAGGTTGCGTTCGATGACGCCGTCACCATGGCCACCAACGCCGCGACCCGCGCCATCACCGCGGCCGGCCTCCACCCCTCCGACATCGACGCGGTCATCACCTCCCACGCCACCGGGTACAGCGTCCCCAACCTCGACGTGCACCTCATCAACGCCCTCGGCCTACCCCCCACCACGCGGCGCCTCCCCATGACGACCCTCGCGTGCGCCGGCGGGGTCCACACCCTCATCCGCGCACACGACTACGTCACCGCCCGCCCCACCGACCGCGTCCTCGTCGTCGCCACCGAAGCCCTGTCCACGTCGTACAATCACGCCGACACCAGCATCCCCAGCATGATCTACAAGGCGCTGTTCGCCGACTCCGCGGCCGCAACCATCGTCACCGCCACCCCGCTGCAGCCCGGGCTCCGCATCGACGACACCCTCGAATACTGGCTCCCCGACAGCCTCGACCGGTACGCCGGCCGCCTCGACGCGACCGGCATGCACTTCGACAGCACACGCCAAGCCCCCGCTTCCGCCGGCCAGACCATGCCCGCCCTCCGCGAATGGCTCGGCCAGGACATCGTCGACTGGGCCGTCATCCACCCCGGCGGGCCCAGCATCATCCGCGACGTCGCCCAAGCGCTCGGGCTCGACGACGTGGACGCCCACCACTCCTACGCCTCCCTGTCGGAGAACGGAAACCTGGGTGGGGCCAGCGTCCTCGACATCCTCGCCCGCACCCACACAACCCCACCCCACGGTGGGGCCCTCGGCGTCGCCGCCGCGTTCGGGCCCGGGTTCACCCTGTCCGCGCTCCGCGGCGAATGGCAGGACTGACCCCACCCACCGCGCCACCAGCCCCCGCGTCGGCCCGCACCCGACCGGGGGCAACGAACCGCCATGCCGGGCGCAGCATGGAAGACATGACCCCTTCCTGCCCCGAAAGCGAAGCCCCCGCCATCCCCGGCGCCCTTGAATCTGCACGGCAGGCCAAGCCGACACGGCGCCGCGCCAGCACCGAGTCGAACCTCGTCGCGCACGCCCGCCGCGAACTCCGCATCCTCGGCGAAGACCGCGACACCATCCGCGGCCTCTGCAAAGTCGTCCAGGCGTTCGCCGACATGGGCCACAGCGGCGGCAGCGCCCCGCACGCCATCGCCTACCTTGAACGCCTCCTCCGGTACCAGCCCCTCACCGACCTCACCGACAACCCTGCGGAATGGCTGGACCGGCACGCCGAAGGGATGACGCCACTCCCCCTGTGGCAATCCATCCGCAACTCCGAAGCGTTCTCCACCGACGGCGGGAAGACGTACTACCTGCTGTCCGAGCAGACCGCGGCCGGCGACATCGCCACCACGCCCCTGCACCGGTCGACTTCTCTACCGCAAGCGGCGGAAGAGTCCTGACCACCGCGGCGTTGTCAGTGCCTCGTGCCACGCTGTACGCGCCCGGTGGTGTCCTCACCTCGAAGCCGATGCCATCACCGGGCGGCAAGGCGTACCACCTGCACACATGACCCCCTGTCACCGGGGCGCCTGGCCTGCGATTATGAGGGCCCGTCAGCCTCTGATCAGCCGGAGTTCCGCTGTGACAGCGCACCGTCTCACCGCCGCCGCCCCGATTGCCACCGCTCTTCTCATCGCGTCTCTCGTCGGGTGTAACCCCGGAGCAGCGCAATCGGAGGCCGACTCGAAGCCTTCGGCCGCCGCTTCCTCGCCGGCGCCTGGGAAGGCGTCGGCCGCCCCCGGCGCCCCGGCTGGAGGGAGTGACCTGTCTCTGGCCGACGCCATCGCGAAGATCCCCAACGGCACCGAGAACCGCACCGGGTACGAGCGCGACAGCTTCCACCTGTGGGTTGATGCCGACAAGGACGGCTGCGACACCCGCAAGGAAGTCTTGCTCGCCGAGGCCGTCAAAGCACCCGAGCAAGGAGCCCGGTGTGCCCTGACCGCTGGCGAGTGGCTGTCGTACTACGACGAGGTCACCGTGGACGCCGCCACGAAGCTCGACATCGACCACGTCGTGCCGCTCGCCGAAGCCTGGGATTCCGGGGCATCCCAGTGGGACGCGGACCGGCGCGAGCGGTACGCCAACGACCTCGACGCCGACCGGTCGCTGGTCGCTGTCACCGCACGGACGAATCGACAGAAGGCCGACCGGGATCCGGCCGAGTGGCTCCCGCCGGCCGCCTCCGCCCAGTGCACCTACGGCGCCGACTGGGTCGGAACAAAGCTGCGGTGGAAGCTGGCCGCGGACGGCAAGGAGCGGGCCGCTCTGGACAAGCTGGCAGCAGACTGCCCCGACACCGTCGTGAAGTACGAAGTCGCACAGTAGCGACGGCCTCCACCGCCCAGCTCAGATGCGGGAGCCGCACTCTGGCGTGAGGATCGGAGTACGGGCGGTGGCCCGGGTTGCCCCTGGCCCTGCGTTGCAGAGGTCAGGAACGGCCGTGGAGCCTGTTCCTGTAAGCCGCCAGAGCGGCACTCAGACGAGGACTGTCCGAAGCCCGACTTATGAGGGTAGGCCTCGACATCCCCGCAAGCCGACTTGCCGCCGCGATGCTCGCGCCCTGCTCCAACTGGGCGGCGGCCGCATCGAGCTGATCGATAGTGACGGCTCGGGGCCGCCCATCGACGCGGCGTCGCTTGATTACGCGGGCGTTCGCCGAATCAACCCACGCGAGAACGGCAACAACCACAGCATCGAACTCCGGGTCGCGCTGCCGCCAATTGTTGGGTGCGTTGGGGTTGATCCCGATAGCTAAGGCCGCCGCCTTCTGGTCTCCGCCCAAGCGTGTGAGTGCCGCCAGCCAGTCCCCCTGCCGGGCGATGACCTGGACGGCCTCAGGCATCCCGTCGAGTGCCGCACGCAGCTCTCCGTCCGCCCTGGCCGCCTGCGACAGCGATCGTGGGCTCACCCCGGCCGCCTCGGCAGCCTTCTCTGGCGTTCCGTCGGGGCGCCGAAGCACGCTCAGGGCCCGGGTCCGCTGTTCGTCGCTCAGGCCACGGCGGGCGGCATCGGCCTGATTGTGCGCGGAACGGCACTGGGGGCAGCGCCCGCCGGCCCGCCACCCTGACGGGGTACCGCAACTTGCACGAGGGGATTTGCATGCAGTCGGTATCACGCGTTCTTCTCCAGTGGCAACGATCAGGAACGAGTAGGTGCCAGCCGCACAAAGCGGCCGACACCGGGGGCTGCGTCAGGGCCGGACCCTGCGGCGCGGGGCGGCGGCCTGGGCGGCCTTCACGTCGGCGGCCTTGTACCGGGCCTGCGGGCGGCCGCTGTCGGGGTGGTCGACCATGTCGTGCCGCTCCACACCCCACCGCGACAGCGTCTTGCGGGCGGTCCCCTTCGCCGAGTCGCCCTTGAAGCCCAGCTCTTCCGCGACCCTGTCGATCGTCCACACCTCGTTCGCCTCAACGATCGGCATCAGGTCGACGGCGGCGACGATCGCCTTGATGTCGAGCCGGCCGTCCTCGTCCAGGTCGTACCCGTCGAAGTCGGCGTCGGCGTCGTAGTACGGGCCGTGGAACTCGTCACCGGCCAGAAACACCCCGTCGGGAAGGGCGGCGTTGATCGCGGTGACATAGTCGTCCTTGATGGCATCCAGGTCGAAATCGTCGGCGTATTCGCCGACCGCGGCCTGGATGGTGTGGCCGATGGTCAGTTCGCCTGTCTTGTTCAGCCAGCTGCCGTAGGTGGTGGTGACGGCCATGGTGGGGCTCCTTCAGGTACCGGGTGAGGTGAGGGTCAGGCGGCGAGCTGCGTGCGGAGCTTGGCGGCGAGGCCCAGGACGTCATCGACGGTGATGCCAGCAGCGCCGCCGCGGTAGGTGGTGCGCAGCTCCCCGTTCTCCCAGATGGCGATGGTGGCGCCAGCGAAGACGGTCAGGGCGTGGAGGCGGTCGCCCTCGTCGGTGATGGCGTCGAACCGGTCAGCGAAGAGGGCGGTGAGGTTGGATACCGAGATGATGTTGATGCCGCGCCCGTTCATGCGGCGCTTCACGACCGGGGTGATGGCGCGGGGGGTGTCGTTGCCGACGGGGGTGTAGGAGTAGGTGGCGCCGAGGTTGATCACGGGTGCTGTCTTCCTGGTGCGCATGGCGCCGATGTTGATGCGGTGGGTGAGGGAGTTGGTGTCGATGACCCACCGGCCGGCGACCTTGGTGGCGGCGATGATGCCGCGGCGGGCCCAGTCGCGGATGGTGGCGACGGTGACCTTGGCGGTGTTGGCGGCGGTGGTGGTGTTCATCGGGTTTCCCTCCCCTTTGGCGATGACTCCACTATGACTCACGTGAGTCATAGTGGCAAGGGGTATCACCCAAAAGAGTGAGCGGCACCAGAAAAGCCCAGCCCGCCCCACCCGCTACCCGCCCGCCAGCCCAGTCTCCGGCCGACAGACCTCACACGCCTCAATATCCGGCTCAGCCAACGCGATCATCGCTTCCTCGCGGTTGATCAGCCCATGCTCACCGGCAGACAGAGTGCAGCCCCCGCGGTGCAGCATCGCCGGACGCCCCGCCCGCTGAGGCTGGATTTTCCACGACATCTCAGCTCGAGCCCGCTCCCGCCGGCGCCGCTCCTGCTCCTCCGCGATCTCAAGCTCACGGATCCGGTTCTCCGTCTGCCGCAGCTGCCAGCGCAGCCACTCGGCAAGGATCCGGTTCTTCTCCAGGTCGGACACCTGCGACGGGTCAGCGGGCACGGCTACGCCCCGGCCTCGGCCGGCTGCTCGTGGGCGTGCTGCAGAGCCATCCGGGCCTTGACGACGTCGTCACCGACCGTGGCCCAGAACGGGTGAGTCATCACCGTGGTGGACAGCTCCAGCAGCCGGGCCCGGAACCGGGCCACCTCAGCGGCCTGCTCGTCCGTGTACCCGGGGCTGTCGGGCTTCGAGGAGATGTAGTTGCTGTGGAGCTGCTTGTTCGCCTCCCACCCGGGCATCGGTACGGCCGACCACGGCAGCGTCTTGGCGTACTCCTCGGATGCGGCACGGGTCTCAGCGAGGGAGGCCTGGGCGTCGAGGAGGTCTTGCGGGAAGGGGTACGTTTTCGGCACGCACCAATGCTACGTCTGTTCGAATATCGGATGCGAACGGCACGCCGACACGTCACCCACCCGGCGAAACACCTACCCACCCCCACCACCCCCTGCCATGCTGAAACCGGCCTCGCCGCCACCCCCGTCGGCGAGGCCACCACCCCTGGGGAGGCCTGCCATGCAATGCGGAAACTGCGGCGCCGGAGCAACCCAAGGCCCCGACGGCTCCTGGACCTGCAACAACCAATGCGGCTGGTCGTCCGGTGTCACCCCCGCCACCCCGGAAATCACCACGACCCGCTGCCGCGGCTGCGACGCCGAAGTCCACGGCCTCGACGGCCGCTACGCCTGCGGCCTGTGCGGATGGTCCAACCCCTGGAGCGAAGGCCACCGCCCCCTCCCCGGCTACGAGGACGAGGAATCCGGACCGACCCCGAACGTCCTGCGCTGAACACACGAAAGTGGCCCGCCGTCCCCCCAGGGACAACGGGCCACTCGTTCAGGCGGCACCTTCTACCTGCACCGTACGACTCAGGGCTGCTCCGTGTACGGCGAAAGCACCGAATCCATCCTCGCCGCGACCGCAGCCGCGCGCGCGGGGTTCGTCATCTTCGGGGCGGCGGCCAGGGTGGGGAGCAGCCGGTCCGGGCCCAGCACGTACACCGGACCCTCCCAGCCCTGCACCCGCGCGTCGAGGAACCCGCCGGCCACCGGGGAGCCGTGGACCACCATCACAGGCAGCACCGTCACCCCCGGCATGCCCAGCGCCGCCTCAATGAGCCGCGCGTACTTCACCGCCTTCTCGACCTGGTCGTGCCGGTCCTCGCCCCCGCAGAACACCCGCCCCGACCGCACCGTGGTGGTGCGGCCGCGGTGCCAGTTCTTCGTCTCCACCGCCACGACTGCGGTCCCGCACGGCGACCCGAGGACATGGTCGACGTTGAATCGCCGGCCCCGTAATCGGACGTCGTGCCGTATCGCCCACCCGCGGGCTTCGAGCGCGGTCAGCAGCCCTGCGGTGACGTCCTCCCCCGCGGCCCCGTGCGCCCACCGGGCTGCCGCAGCGTCAGCACACCGCACCCGCGCGCCACCCAAGCCCAGGGCGGCCAGGAGACGCCGCCACAGCCCCTTCCGGGCGTTGGCTCGTATCGCTGCGGCCTTCGCAGCCGCCGAGTTCTGCGCGCTCACCGGTCGACCTCCCCAGCCGGCCCGAGGTGACCGTTCAGAGCAGCCAGGAGAACATCCCCAGCAACCCCGGCCAGGATCACCGCGTCGCTCTTCACCGCGGCAGCCTCGTGCCACTTCATCGCCAACACCTTGGCCTGCTCCACCTGCCGTTCAGCGCGTTCAGCCCTCTCACGCAGCATGTCCGGGTCGTCGTCCTCGGGCCGGTACCCGGGCGCGAGCATCCGCTCGTACCGCGGCCGGTACGCCACACACTCCGGGCACGTCACCGTCGCCTTCGGGAGCGGCCCCTGCTGCGTCGAGCAACCGCAGATCGCCATCCCCGTCGCCCACGCGTCGAACTCAGGCAGCCACCGGTACACGGACAGGTGGATCTCGTCCGGCTGGTCCGGCAGGTTCAGCCGGGCCACGGGCACCAGATACCGGCGGTCCCGGTCCTCCACGGTCTCGGTCATGCCATCTTCCCCTCGTTGAGTTCCATGACCGCCTGTACAGCGGCCCTGTACCGGCGGGCCTTCGCGACAGCGGCGTCGTCCCAGCCGTGGAGCCGCTGCATCTCTGCCATCGTCCCGTGGACACACGTCTCGTCGTGGGTATCCCGCTCGCAGTCCCAGCCGAGCAGCACTGCCCACAGCCACGCGTCGACCCGGTACTCGCCCCAGTCGCGAGAGCTGGTGGACAGAAGCCGGGCCAGGCCCTCAAACATCGGGGCCAACTCCCGAAGCGTCTCCCCGGCCTGGGTGGGAACGGCACCCGCTTCCGGACTGACGCCATCGAGGAGGTAGTCGATGCCCTCCACGGTCGCCCACACGTCGGCGTGCTCCGGGTACAGCTGGAACGCTGCCGCACGCTCCCGCAGCACCGTCTCGGTCATGCCGGTCGAGGCGATGAGCTGCGCCCGCTGGGACCGCAACTCCTCCGGGGTCTTCTCCGTCATGCTGTGGTCTCCTTCGCGGCGAGGTGCTTGTCGATGGCGTCCCGGAGTTCCCGCAACGCATCCGCGCTGATGCCGATGTCCACACACCAGGTCTGCGTGTCCACGTAGTCCACCTCAGGGAAGTGGATGAGGGCGCTGTCCTCACCGTCGGGGTTCGGGGTGATGTGAACCCCTTGCGGGCCACAGTCCGGGGCTGGGCACTCGTGCCGTTGTCCTCGGTGCGTTTCCAGGCCGCCGTACACGCCAGGGCCCTGATGCGTCTCCTGCTCGGTCATGCCGCTGCCCCTTCGGTCGGGTTCCAGGTGTCGGGTCCGGGGATGGTGGTCACGCGCCGGCCGTGGTGCCGGGTCGGCCAGTAGTGGCGGGGCTGGTCGTGGGTGGCGGGCCACCGCTGGGAGCCCCGGCAGCGATCGGTGCGGGGGCCGTGGGCCCAGAGTCGGCCGTCCTGGGTGACGGCTACGCGCTGCGGGCAGTACCGGCAATCCGCGCGGCGCGTCACGACACAGTTCCGCGGTGCCGGTTGCGTCGGGCCAGGGCGGCCTCCAGCGGCGTCAGGATGGGCAACAGGACGATAGGGGCGGCTATGCGCACCCACAGGGGCGGCAGGTGGCCGGTGGCCAGGTACCAGATGCCACCGAACACGGCGCCGGCGGCGAGCCACATGACGATCAGGGCGGTGCTGAACTTCTCACGGAACATGAGCCCTCCAAAGGCAGCGATGTGACGGTGGGTAGTTACCGGCCCAGGGGTGGTTGAGACTTCCGTTACGCTGCGTGGACTTTCGCGGCCTCCCGGGCGACCTTCCGGCCCCTCCGGTACGCCCGCTCGCCCTCCCAGCACCGCTCGCACGGCTCCTCACCCCGATACACGTGCGCGGCGAACCCGGCATGGTCCCCGTGCCGGCGCGGCCGCCCGTCCAACAGCCCGGCCTGGCAGGCCAGCAGCACAGCGTGCGGGGCATTCGCTGCGCCAAGCTTCCGCATCGCCCGGTTCACCGTCGGCGTGATGCCCTTCGGCGTGGTGAACAGCTGCCGGGCGATCTCTTCCTGCGTGTGGCCGTGGGCGACAAGCTCGAGGACGCGGAGTTCGTGGGCGGTGAGAGAGACCGCGGGCCCGCCACCAACCGGCGACGGGCCCACCCGCACGGGGGCGGTCATGGGCGCGCCTTGGTTGCCTCGATGACTTCCAACTGCTGCTCCGCCGGAAGGTGATGGAGGAACTGGGCGTCGCCGTATGCCTGCTTCTTGGCCGCGAGGGCGTCTTCTTCGGTGGCAGCTGTGAACGCGATCCAGGTGGCGGTGCACCAGGGATTCCTGGGGTCGAACCGGTGGAGGGTGCCGTGGGAGAAGCACCAGGCGAACATGGTTGGCTGCTGCGGCATCGGCATGCTCGGGTCTCCTTCTCAGGCCGGCAGGTAGTGGATGCGGACGGCGTGGTCGGCGTCCGGGGCAGCGAAGTCCATGAGCCACGGGCATTCGGCGTCCTCGGGCTGCCACTCGAAGACCACCGAGCGGGTCACCAGGTCTGCCGGGTCCGCGTAGTCCGGGGCGATCTGCATGTCTTCGGCGAACTCGGCCAGGGCCTCACGCGCCTTGATGTTGTCCGTAGTGAGCAGGACGATGTCGCCCTCTTCGAACTGAACGACGGGGATGCTGGCGTACTTGCCGTCGAAGTCCGCGGCGGTCGGGGTGAAGCGGCCCATCGGCAGGTCCGGGACGGGTACGACCTCGTCGAGGTACCGGATTCCGTCGTACTCCGGCCGGCACGCCAGGTTGGAACGGGCGCCGTCGAGCCGGACCCGGAGACTTGCCGGGTCCTCCGTGATCGCGGTGATGATGCCGGGGAGGTAGGTGTCCTGGTCCCGGTAGTACGCGAACTCGACACGGCGGCCGACAACCGCCTGCGCTTCCAGAGTGTTGGGCATGGTCAGTTCTCCTTTGTGGCGGGCAGGGCGTTGATGGTGATGTCGCCGTATGCGTCGACTTCGTTGGTCCAGTAGTCCTTGTCGACGTGCCAGTGGAGGGTCACGGGGACGGCCTCCATGGAGTACGCGTCGTCCGTCCAGTCGCCGGCAGGGCGCCCGCATGCGGTGTGTCGCAGGCCTACCGATCCGGCGTCGATCTCCATCAAGTACTGGTCGTCCGGGTTGGGGCACTGGCAGGTGGCGTACGCGTCGTCCGGGACGTCGTTGTCGACGTGGGTCGGGTCGACGGGCTCGAAGACGAGCATCGTCAGTTCTCCTTCGTGGTGAGGGTGCGGCGGATGCGGGTGAGGCGGCTGAGGGGGAGCCGCCCGGACGGTGGGGTGCCAGTGGCGGGGCGCTGGACGGGCCGGGGAACCGGCTGTGCAGCCCGGGGCGGGGCCGGAACCGGTGCAGGGGTGTTCGGGTGCCACACCTCCACCCACACCCCGCCCAACCGCCACGAGAACGCCGTCCGATCCGGGACGGACAGGTCGAGGAACGCTGGTTGATCCCCCGCGGTCGGGTCGACACGATGCCCGAGGCGTTCCTGCTGCCGGACACCGAACTCCCGCAGAGCAGTGGCCGGGTCAGGACCCGTGATGCGGGCCGACACCAGCAGCGCTCCGTTGTCGAGACGGACCGTCTCCCAGCACGTCAGCTCCTCGATGCGGCAGGCCCGGTTGGGGTGGGTGTCACGCCAGTCCTTCAACGCCTGGAACTTCGCTGCGCCGGCGTCGGGGTGCAGGGCAGTGGTCATCGGGTGTCCTTCCGAGCGTTGAAGCGGGCCATCATGCGGTCGAAGCTCTGCTGTTCGAGGCGGTCCTGGATCCGGCCCCACCGAGGGCACTCGGGATCACCGCAGTCGGCGCAGTACTCGGTGGTGTCCGGGGTGTCGCAGGCGTAGTTCCACTCGGTGTACTCAGCCGTGGTGGCGTGGTACTCGGTCGGGAGCGCACTGTTGTGGGCGAAGCGCCGGGCACGCATGCGGGTCTTGATCTGGTCCTGGGTGGGCGGCGTCCACTTGTGCCAGCCGACCCCGGTCTTCCACTGCCGCGCGTGGCCGCGCAGGTCGAGCCCGCAGTGACGGCAGGCATTCGGCGACGGAGTGCGGGCGGTCATGCCGTGCTCCACTCGTCGCCCTCAGCATCCCGAAACACGAGCACTGGAGGCCCGTGCATCGACGCGCCGCCGTCCGCCCGGCCCCGGGCCCGTTCCTCGCTGGCGTACTGCTGGGTACTGGTGAAGCCGTGGTTCGTGGTCTGCGTCGCCCACTGGCGTTCGCCGCGCCACAGGTACCAGCGGAGATCGGCCGGAAGGTGCCGGAACCAGGTCTTCTCGGGTGCGTGGGACGGGTACTGGCCGACCATCGTGACGGCCGCAGCCGTACCGAGGTTCGTCCCGCAGGAGCAGGACACCGCCACGTTCGACTTGTATCCGTACCCGTTGGTGATCGGATGGTGGGCGTTGAACGCCTCCGGGTGCTCGGGGCACAGGTGGACGGAGAACCCGCCGTAGCAGCGCTCGCTGTACGACAAAGCTCGCGATCGGCGACGTGGCGGGGCGAGGAAGTCCTTCGTGACAGGGATGTGGGCGGTGGACTTGAGGACCGTCCATCCGTCAGGCGGGGCGATGTTGCTGGAGCCGATGTCGTTCGCATCGCAGTGCGGGGCGTCGCATCGGAATCGGGTCAGGGTCTCCGTGCTCACGAACTGTCCTTCTGCTGGTGGATGGTGCGCCAGGCGGCGCGGCGGCCGGCTGCGGTGAACCGGGCCTGGGCGTAGAGGCGGATGCGGCGTTCGGCGAGCAGGGCGCGGATGTCGGCGCGCTGCTCCAGGGACGGGGTTTCACGCCGCTTCTCCACGGAGTGCGGCGAGGAGCTGCGCCCGGTTCGCGGCCTGCCGTGCCGGCGCCAACGGCATGAGCCCCGACGGCGGCTGGTAGTCACGAACCTGGCCCGTGGGCACAGCCTCGGCGTAGAGGCGGCCGAGGAGGTCCGCGGGCGGGAAGCGCAGCGCCTGCCGGGCCTTGGCCACGGTGGTGCGGTCGCAGCTGAGGCGGTGAGCGATGGCGTCGTTGGTGTGGCCTTCACGAATGAGGGCGGCAATGTCGGCACGGATCTTCATCACGGATCTCCACGAGGTCTCAGGTCCGGGAGGGGGCCGCGCCCCGGTGGGGGTGGTGAGGCGCGGCCCCGGTGGTCTCCCAGGGGGTGGGGAGACCGTGAGGGGTGGTCAGTGGTGGTAGTCGTCGCTGGGGTCGGACGCCTGGGTCTGCTGGGAGGTGCAGTTGGTGTCGTGTCCGCAGGTATCGCAGCAGGTTCCGCAGTCGCAGTTCACTTCGCGGAGACCTTGTTCACGGTGACGCTCACGCCGTAGAGGCGGGCGCAAGACTCTGCCTTCTCCAGAAGGTTGAAGTAGTGCGGGAAGCGCCCGACCCAGACGGTGAAGGGGTAGCGCTTGGTGGGCTTCTTCGCGGCCATGTGAGTTCCCTTGTTCGCTGCGACCCGTTGTGCGTGGGTTGTTGTCGGCTATGCCAGAATACCCACATTTCTAGTGCACGTGCAATATGAATGACAGAAGTGGGTGAACCCCGGGCACGACAAAGGGCCCGACCCCGAAGGACCGGACCCTCAACCGCACGCCGCTACGTCAGAACGGCGGGGGCTCATCCCCTCCACTCCCCCACCCGCCACCGGCAGACCGACCCGCCCCCGGCGTGTTCTGCGCCCACGGATCCCCCGCAGACGCTGCACCCTGCTGACGGGCCGCCTGCTGCACCTCCGGCCGCTGACCACCCGACGCCTTCGTTACCTTCGCCGTCGCGTTCTTCAGACTCGGCCCGACCTCGTCGACATCCAGCTCGTACACCGTCCGCTTGACGCCTTGCCCGTCCTCGTACGACCGCTGCTTCAGCCGGCCCTGCACGATGACCCGCATACCGCGCGTCAGACTCTCAGCGGCGTTCTCAGCGGCCTGGCGCCACACCGAGCACGTCAGGAACAGCCCGTCCTTCGCGTCCTCCCACTGCTGCGTCTCCTTGTTCAGCACCCGCGGCACCGACGCCACCCTGAACTTCGCCACAGCGGCACCGTTCGGGGTGAAGCGGAGCTCGGGATCGTCGACCAGATTCCCGCACACAGTGATTACCGTCTCGCCAGCCATCAGGCCGCACTCCTCATGTCGTCTTGGTTCAGGTTCAGGTCCCGCAGCGGTACGTACACGCGCCGCCATGGTGCTTTGCGGCCCTCGTCACGGGCCTTGCGCTTGATGCGCTCCCACGTCCGCGACACCGCGTCCGGGGACATTTCCAACCGCTCCGCGATCTCCTCCAGGGAGTACTGCGTCCACTCCATGAGGTGGGTGATGACCTCATGCCGACCCTCCCTGTTGAGGATCACGGACTCACCCATCAGGAACCGGGCCGCCACGTCGTCGCCCTCGGTGAAGCCAGCCGGCGCCACGCTGGTAAGGGGTACCGCGGCCGGGTCGTCGATCGTGTCGTCATCCCACGCCTGCGCCGGCTGGAACCCCAGCCGTGACGCATCGGCCAGCACACGGGACACCGCATGCTGCGACACACCGTGCTCCAGCGGGTCCTGGTCCCACCACGCGTCGTACACGGCAGCCACACCGCGGGCCAGGCGTGCAGTCACCCGCACCCGCCCGACTGCCTTCCGGAAGTGCGACTCGTCCACTCCGACTCGCTCAGCCATCATGTGACGCGGCCACCCACGTACCGCCAGCGCCTCAACCCGACGGCGTGTCCCCGTAGCGTCGATCCGTGCCCCGTCCGGGAAGTCGGCCAGCGACGGCCAGTACGACATGACCAGCTCCGCTGTCTCCCGGCGAACCTGCTGCCCCGGCCCGTACTTCCCGCGCCCCCACATCACGTGCTGCAGAGAAGAGTTCTGCGCGAGCCCCAGACGCTCACAGATCGCCATGTACGGCATGCCCGCAGCGTTCACGTTCCGCAGGTGCTCACGGACCGGCTCCGCGTCAACGAACGGCTCCCACTGGCCGGCGGCGACCAGCTGTCGGCGCCGGGTCTGCCACCGTGCGGACGCAGCCCGCACAGCCATCGAGTCGCCCTTCACGCCGCCACCCCCATGTCGCCCTGAACGGGCAGCGGCCGCAGCTCCTGGGGCGCTGCACCCTTCCGGGCACGCACAGGCCCACCAGCACCCCGATAGGACTTCCCCGTCAGCAGAGACGCCATCGTCTTCTTGTGGACACCGAACACCGCAGCCAGCTGCACGTCCGTCTCCCCACCAGCAGCGGCCCGCTCACGGATCTTCACCACCTCATCCGGACTGAACGCCCGCTGATTCGATGGGTTGATCTCCCGCACTGGGAACACCATGCCGTGATCCGCGAACAGGTTTCGCATCCGCGCCACGAACGACGACGTCGTGTCCGGCGCCAAGCCGTACAGCTTGTCGAACTCCCGGAGCCGCATCCCCTGCGCCACACCAGCGCCGATGGCCGTCACCCGGTCCACGGCCCGCGCGTCCTTCAACGTGCCCGCCAGGTACGCCTCGACCGCGGCCGGGTTCACGGTCCACCCCTCCGCCTCAACGGTCTGGGTGACACCGGCCGACCTGAGCCGCATACGACGACGCTGACTCTCCGACGTTCCACCCCACACCCCAGGCTTCTCCCTGGCCGACAGGGCCCACTGCAGGCACTGCTCGACAACCGGGCAGCGGGCGCAGACCTGCTTCGCCTGCTCCACCTGGACACGAACCGCCGCGCGGCCGCCCTGCGGGAAGAACAGGTCGGGGTCCTCGTCACGGCATGCGCTGCTGAGCCTCCAGTTACCGGGCTCGCGGGGGCTTACGGCCTTTGTTGTGGGGCGGCGCGTCTCCGGCGCGGTGATGGTCATGTCGGGTCTCCGAGGGTGTAGAGGCGGATGATGGCGCCGGGCTGGTCCAGGGCGTCGGGGTGTTCGCCGGGGTAGACCTTGCGGGTGTGGGATTCGATGACGCGGCCGTCGTCTTCCCAGACCCCTGACGTCGTAATGGCGTCGTACGTGCTGCGCTCCAACTTGTCGATGTCGGGGCTGACGGCGGGGTAGGTGCGGCGGCGCTTGGGGGCGCTTGTGGGCTTGGGCATGGTGAAGGTGATGTCGGCGCGTACGGGGCCGGCTAGGTGCTGGGCTTCCCCGGCGAGGAGCGCGGCCTGGATCGAGGCGGTGACCTTGTCGCGCCAGGGCTTGACCTTGAGGGAGGACTCCCGCATGAGGGGGATTGCCTTGCCGGTCTTGCGGCTCTTCCCCCACCCCACGGGGGATTTGCTGCCTTGGGGTCCCGCGAGGCCGTGGACGGCGATGCAGAGGCGTGGGTTGGGGTTCCAGAGGTAGGCGCCGGTGAGGGTGGGGGCAGTGGTCACTTGGCCCCTCCGAAGACGAAGCGTTCGAGGGAGGTGCCGTGCGGGCTGTCGAGGGCTGCGGAGATTTCGCTGTATGTGAGACCGTCCGCGACTTCGGAGGCGCCGCTCCAGCAGCCTGGGCAGAGCCAGTGCACGGGCGGGTCGGCTTCGTCCCACGGCATGGACTCGCGCTGGAACTGGAAGATGACGGCTCGCTTGGTGCAGTACTCGCAGTTGCCTTCGTGGGCGGTGTTGAGGCGGATCTGCTCGGTCTGCCTGTCCAGTTCGGCCTGACCAGCGGCCCAGGTGAGGCCGCAGCGGTCGCAGTCTCCGGGGTGGAAGAAGGATCCGCCGGGTGCGATGAGGGGGAAGCGGTGCTTGCAGAGGGAGAGGGTCATGCTGCGTACTCCTGTACGGGTATGGGGCCGTGTCGTCCGGCGCGGAGGTAGGTTGCGTGGCCGGCTGTGTGGCCGAGGTGGACGGTCCAGCAGAACTGGCAGCGGTAGTCGCGGAAGGCGGGGCCGCCTTCGCCGCGTATCTGTCGGGCGCGGCGTCGGGCGCTGGCGCGGCTGGGGAACGGTTTCTTGCCGAGGCAGGCGATTTCGTACTCGGTCATGGGGTGTAGGTGGTTGTGGTGGTGTAGCGGCCCCATCCCTCGTGGTCTTGCAGGGTGACGGTGGCGCCGAGTTGGGCGTTGCGGCGGGCGACGGCTCGGGCTCGGGGGAGGTCGCTGGTGGTGAAGTGGCGGGTGCGGGTTTGTCCGGGGAAGACGATGAGGAGTCGGTACTTCTCGGGGGTGGAGAGGCTGGTCTTGGCGTGGCCGGTCCGCTTGTGCTTGGAGTGCCGGGTGTTGGCCATCACGTCTCCGTCGTCTGGTTGTGGATGGCGGCGAGGGCGACGGTGATGGGGACGGCGCCGTCGGCGGTGGCGGTGGCGGGGCATCGGGTCCAGGTGCCGTGGTCGTCGAGGCGGGCGTGCCGGTGGTCGGCGATTTCGACGGACATGTGGGCGGGGAGGAGGGTGTTGGCCTCGGTGGCGAAGGCGGCCTGGTCGTGGTGGCCGATGCGGGTGAGGTTGCCGTTCCAGATGCGGAGGCCGGGGCGGGCGGACCAGGGCCGTCCGAGCTGGTTGTCTCCGTGCTGGGCGAGGATGCGGGCGTTGTGGCTGGCTTGGAGGACGCCGGCGCCGAGGACGACGAGGTAGGTCTGGTCGGTGGCGGTCACGAGGCCGCTGCCGTGGTTGCGGCGCGGCGCGGGTGGTCGCAGTGGCCGGTGAGGCTCGGCTGGGCTCGGCTGGTCCACTCGTCGTGGCTGATGAGTTCGTGTCGCCAGCCAGCGGCGGCTTCCTTGCGCCGGTCAGCGATGCGCGGGGTGAACTCCTTGTGGGCGTCTTCGGCGAGCAGGCCGACGTAGCCAGCGAGGACGGAGCCGGTGACGCAGCCTGCCGGGTTGATACGGATCCAGAATTCTCGGTTCGTGCTCACGGCTGGGGGTGCTCCTTCGGTGTCTCGGTATCGGCGGTGCGCTGGGCGAGTCCGGTGTCGATGTCGTTGCGGGTGAGGGCTTGGGTGTCGGCGGCGGTGGTGGCGGCTTGGTGGAGGGTGAGGGTGCGGGGCCGGCCGTGGAGGTTGGTGCACTGGTCGGCGGCTGTGGCTGCGTGGCGGAGCTGGGTGCCGGTGGTGACTCGGTTGTGGTGGTGGGCGCCTTGGGCGCAGGGGGTGAGGGCGTCAAACCCGGTGCTGTCTGCGGTCCGGGTGAGGGTGGCGCCGCCGGGGAACGTGGCGCAGACCGTGCCGTCGGGCTGCGGCTGCCAGGCGGTTATGGGTATGAGGGGGAGGTTGGCGAGGCGGGCGGCGTACGCGGCGGCCATCTGTTGCTGGGTGATGAACTCGGGGCCGGGGTGGGGCCGGACGGGGAGTGCTGCGCGGGCGGCGGTCAGCGTGGGGGTGGCCGTGGTGCGGGTGGTGGGGCGCTTCTTGGTGGCGGTCTTGCGGCTCACGGTTCGTCTCCGTCCGGAGGGTCCTGCGGGTTGGTGGTGCCGGGGCCGTGCTGGGAAGCGCAGATCATGGCGGCGGCTACGGCTCCCAGCACGAGGGCGATGACTTCGGGTACGGTCGGCCAGGTCACTGGTCGGCGGCCTCGCGAGCTCGGCGTCGGAGGAAGTCGGCGACGAACTCGCCGTACTCGGGCGTGTCCTTGAGGAGGTCGGCCACCGCGTCTGCGGCCTCGGCCAGACCCTCGGCGCGCAGCTTGTTCCTGATCGCGTCGCTCGACAGCGGCGGTCGAACCGCGCCCCGCGACAACTTGTCCGCCATCCGCCCGATGGCGGCAGAGCGGGCGCGGGACTCCTTGTTACTGGTCCCCTCCTCGCCCGCCTTCTTCTTCAGCCACGCGATGATCTGCGCGTCCCGCTCGGCGATTGACTCGGAGCGGGTGTTGTCGAGGAGCTTGTTCAGCAGCTCATCGACCAGCGGCGGAACGCCTGCGTCTTTGAAGGCGGCGGTGGCGAACGCGTACAGCTCGTCGCGGGCGTTCATCGGGCGTCGACCAGATCGGTGTGGGCGAGCTCGGTCTCGGCGGCGGTGACGGCGTCGTGTTCCATGCGGAGTTCGAGGACGCGATCCATGTAGCCGAGGGCGTAGGGGAGGTGGGCGTAGTCGGCGTGGATGCCGGCGCGGACGGTGAGGTGGTCGAGGGTGAGGGTGTTGGAGTCGTCGTAGGCGTCGGCGCGGCCCGCGTAGTAGTCGGGGTCCTGGCCGCCGGTGAGGGCGGAGCCGAGGGTCATGGTCGTCATGGCGTGGGTCCGTTCTGCGTGTTGGGGCGGACGGCGGGGGTCAGGCGGCGGTGCGCTGGGCGGGTACGGCGGCGAGGGCCTCGGCGGCCTGCTTGGCGCACTGGAGGACTCGGATGACTTCGAACGGCTCCGGGAGGGCGCCGGTGAAGAAGTCCGGGGTGCTGACCCAGGTGCGGATGTGCTCGAGGTGGTCGTCGATGTCGGTGTTCTCGTCGTACGGGGAGTCGGTCGGCAGGACGGCGGAGATCCAGGCGAGGGCTTCCTGCGTGGGCTCGTTCGTCTCGAGGAGGAGCTCGGCGGTCTTGGGGTCGCGGGTGAAGGCGTTGGGGATGCGTCCGGTGACGGCCCTGAATACGGCGGCTTCGATGCTGAGTGCTTCCCGGCCGGTGTTGATGAGGGTGGTGCGCTCAAGGCTGAAGTAGCTGAGGAGCTGGCCGGCGACGTCGAGGATGGTGCCGGTGCTGGTGCGGGGCAGGTTCATGGCGGGCTCCCGGGTGGTCGGGTGGTGGTGTGGGAGGGGTTGTTCACCCGGCCCCGGGAGCTACTGCGCACCCATCAGGTGTGGTGCTCGACTCGGGGCCGGGGCCCGGTCCTGCCACGTCGCAAATGGCAGGACCGGGAGTTGGGGGTCAGTCTTCGACGGGGCGGGGGTGGTCGTCGGCGCAGTCTGGGCACTGGAGGCGGCCGAGGTTGTAGCCAGTGGGCGCTTCGGTGACGAGGGCGCCAGGGGCTTCAGCGTCGAAGATGAGGTCGCAGTAGCAGGCCTGGCAGGCGCACTTGAGGACTTCTTTGACGCGGGGGTCGGTGAATCCGGCGAAGACGATCAGGACGCACATGAGCGCGTGGTAGGTGAGGGCGTCAGCGGTGTTGTCCGCCTCATCCATCGCCTTGTCGAAGCGGTCCCGCCGGTCCTGTTCAAGGCTGGAGTGGCTGACGCTGTTCGGGTTTTTGGTGTGCGTCATCACGGCGTGGCCCATGGCGGACTCCTGGTGGTGGGTGCTTCGGCCCGGTGGTGCTCGGGTTGTTGTCGGCTATGCCAGAGTACCCATATTTCTAGTGCACGTGCAATAGAAAACTGGGATGGGCACGAGGAAGGCCCCCACCCGCTCGAGGTGAGGGCCTGCTCTGTGCTGGCGGCCGGCCGGGTCAACTGCGCCCAGTGACGGCTTCCTGGTGGGCCATCAGGATGTCGCTGTAGCTGACGTAGGTCTTCCCGCGGTACCGCTCGGTGTACAGGTCCTGGTCCTGAATCCAGCGCCTGATGTCGTCGAGCGAGATGGGGTGCCCGGTGTCCTTGAGCTGGTCGCGGATCTCTTTGAGGTCCGTCATGTCGCTGGCGACCGGGTACGGGGTGATCGTTTGTATGGCCACGGGCTGCTCCCGGTCTCGGCTTGGCCGTCGTTCGCAGCTCCGGCGGCCGATACAGGGGTTCGGACTCAGTGAATCCGGTTGGGGGTGTTTCGTGATGGAGTTGTGCTGGCAATGAGTAGACCGTTGATGAGGCGGTCAGGTTGCGTGCCGGGCCGTACTTTCCTTCGCGGCGACGTGCTGGCGGGCGAGGCGGGCCAGTGACCAGGTGTTCGCGACGCCGTTGTCGTCGGTGCAGTAGTGATTCACGCAGACCGCGCGCCGGGCTGCGGGCCGCCAGTACAGGCCCCAGCACCCGCACTCGGGGCAGGGGTGTTTGCGGATGGCGGTGGTGTCGCCCATGGCGATGGCGTGCTCGAGGCCCTGCCGGTAGATGATCGCTTCGCGGGCCTGTTGGCGTTCGGGGTCGAGGTGGGCGGTGTGCTGGCGGGCCCAGTCGTAGACGTCGGCCGGGTCGGCGGGGACGGGGCCGGCCGCGGCGGTCCAGTCGGCGGCGCGGGTGTGGGTTTCGAGCTCGTAGACGGCGGCGCGGATGCGGTCGACGACGTCGAGGTCGATGGGTGCGGGTGCCTCGGTGCGGGTGGCTGTGCGTCCGTCGCCGGGTCCGGTCCTTACGTGCTGGGTGAACTCCGCCTGGAGGAGGCGGAGTCGCTGTGCGGTGGTGTCGTCTCCCAGCATGCTGTCCCCGTTCCGGTGGCCGGCCAGGGGGCGCGGAGCGGTGCGGTGTGGGCCGGGGCGCGCGCCGGTGGCCGGAGGCTGTCACTCCGGGTAGTTCCGGACGCCCAGTGTGGCACGAATATGTCCCGCATTGAACAGAAAGTTGCAGTTGATCAACGGTACGTGTGTGACTGTTGTCGATTCGTCACAGATCAACCCGCATTGCCAACCGGCATATTCACAACTCGTCAGGTGATCCGCGCATCCCCGCGACCATGCCCGACAGGTGCCGGTGCTCCTCCTCCCCCACCTTCCCCGTCGCCTTCGACCCGTCGAGCATCATCTGCAGCGCGTCGAGGGTGGTGCGGTAGATGTCCGCGGTGGCATCGTCGGACAGGGTGTGCCCGTGCTTCAGGAACAGGGCTTCCATCGTTTCGGCGAGCAGCTGTTCCGCGCTCGGTTCCGAAGGGTGCCCGGTTTGAAGGTGTGCCGGTACAGCGGCGGGCCGGCGGCGGTTGCGGCGGTCGAAGCTGAGGACCCGGCCTGGTGGCCCTGTGGGCTCTGCGGGGTGTGTGGGTTCTGCTGATGACGGCATGGGGCGTCTCCGCTCCTCCGGCATCGGGAAGGGCGGCAGGGCATTCGCGGTGCCCTGCCTCCCCCGGTTCGGCTGCCGGTGGGCCTACCAGGGAAGGCCACTGTGACACCGTTTCGGCCGCACAGGTAAGCGGTGCCTGAGTTTTGATACCGCTGTGACCCTGGCGGGGGTAGGGTCCCGGCCAACCTCGCACGGGGACACGAACTGGGCATGAGGAAGCCCCCACCGTTCAGGGCCGGAGTTTTGCCGACAACAACCCGGTGCCCGGTGGGGGCTTGAGACCTCACGGGACACACCCGCCAGATGACGGTGATTGTAGCCCGGCGGGTCCTGGGTGGGGGAGTGGTTGGGGGAATCGTGGGTGGTGGGTGTGGGTGCAGGGGCAGAGGCGCTGCGATCCCGGGGTGGGAGACCTCCGCCCCTGCGGTCCGGCACCCCCGGCAGGGCGACGGCACTCCCAACCAAGTCCGTGGTCACCGCATACGGAAGGGGTGCGACCGGTTATCACTCGGTCGTGTGACCGAAAAACCCCGGCAAGGCGCAGCTTTTCGACCGAATCCGACCGCACACACGAAAGCGGCCCCGCCCCACCCGTGAAGGTGAGAGGCGGGGCCGCGGTGCTGCTGTCAGGCGGATGGGTTCTTCGGCGAGCCGCCAGCCGTGCCCAGCTCCTCGTCCCGGCGCTTGTTCAGTGCGGTAGTCAGCATGTGTCGATCGAACTCCCCCATCTGCGCAACCACCGCATTGAACGTTGCCTCCCAACCGCCAGGTGGCAGCAACCACGTAGCACCAGGACGAGCATCGTCAGCCTCAGTACCCTCCTCCGGTGCCTGCCCGCCGGTTGTCGGTGAGTTGTCGATGCGGCCTCGGCGAGGTTCCGGCAGAGTCGCCTCGCCTTCTTCCGGACGCTCCCCCGTGGTTGGCGCACTGAAGGGCGGGCTCTGCGGACTGCTCTCCTCCGTGGCTTGGGGGGCAGCGCTTCCTGCCGGCTTCCTCTTGTCGCCCCGCAGTCCCGGTTCGATCTCGGGCTTTACCGCGGTAAAGCCTCCAGCCGTCTGGGGCGCCGCGGGCTGTTGCTCGGTGGGGGAGGGGCGACGGGTCCTGGGGCGTTCCTTCTCCTCTTCCCGCTCCCGCTCCCGGTCCCGCCAGGCGTTCAGCTGCTCGTTGTGTGGCAGCTTCACCAGGGTCCGCGTCTCGCGAACGGGAAGGTCTCCGCTGCTCACCAGAGCCTGCAGTTCCGGAGCGAGGCTGAGGAGGTACATCTGCTGGGTGACCCAGCCGCCGGACTTGTCGTAGTGCTTAGCGACCTCGGACTTGCCACCGAGCTGCTCGACCATGGTCTGAATGCCCAGGGCCCGTTCGATCGGGTCAAGGTCCTCCCGGTCGTTGTTCTCTGAGAGGACAGCGTCCAGGAAGGTCGCGCGGGTCTTTGCGTGGGTGTCGTCGATGATGACTTCGAGGGTGGCGCTACCAGCCTCTTTGGAGCCGCGGAAGCGCCTCTCCCCGTTGGCGATGACGTAGCGGGCTGTTCCTACGCTGTCGGCCTCCTCCTTCCATAGGCGCAGGTATGCGTCGCGCGTGACAGCAACAGCTGGTGCCAGCTGCTTCTTCTTGACCTTGAGCCCGAACTCGAGCAAGTCCTGGTCGCTGCCGAAGTTCTTGCGCGGGTTGAACCTGGTGGGGACCAATTGCTCCAGGGGGATGGTCTGTAGTCGGCTATCGGGGGCTCCGACAGTGGCGGTTCCGGTGGCCTTAGCGGTGGCGTCAGCAACGGCCTGCCGGCGCGCGCTGACGCCCTGGGTGGCGCCGAAGCGTCCTGCGCCAAGCTGGTCGGCCTTGCTCATGAGATCTCCCGTGCGAGTGCCCGCATGGCAACGGATTGCTGGCTGCGTGGCGCGTAGGAGAGAAGTGGGCGCTTCACGCGGACCGCTTCCTTCTGCTCTTTCAGGTCTCCGATGAGGCCGACGACGCGCGGATCCTTTATGTCGACCCAGCCTTGCAGGGAGGACGTGGCGATGTACCCGCGGCGCCCGTCGTAGAGGTTGACGACGATGCCGAGGTAGTCGATGACGATAGCGAGGTCGCCCCGGAGGTCTTCGAACTGCGAGGTGAGCAGCTCGTACGCGTCGGCGCTGCTGTCTTCGGCCTGAACGACGATGAGGGCGCCGGACTGGCCTGGGGCTTCGCCGTCGCGGCGGCGGCCGTAGTACGCGGCGGCATCCATGCTGAGCCCGAGGCTGGGCGGGCAGTCGACGATGATGACGTCGTAGTCCCCTTCCAGCGGGGCGAGTGCCCTCTCGAGGGCGGCTTCGCGGGCGCGGACCGCGGACAGGCGTACGTCGAGCAGGAAGGCGTCGTTGCACGCGGGCAGCAAGTGCAGGCGCCCCCCGAACGTGTCGTCTTCAATGGATACGACGAGATCACGCAGGTCGCCCTTGGGGTCGCCGGCCATGTGGTTGGTGAGGCTGTCCCCGGTCATGGGGAGAGGGGTGGCGCCGAGCTGGTTGGTGAGGTGGCACTGGGGGTCGAAGTCGACAAGTAGGACTCGCAGTCCGATCCCGGGAAGGTTCTCAACGTCGAGGGGGCTCTCCTCGCCGGAGGCAGCGGCAAGCTGTTTGGCGATGCGTACGGGGTAGAGGGAGTTGGGGTCCTCCGCCAGCGCTTCGCCGGTGCCTGCGGTGATCGCGGTTTTCCCCACACCGCCCTTCTGGTTGCAGACGATGAACCGGCGTGTGATGTCGGGGCGTGCAATGTGGGGGGCGGGGTTGGTGTCGAGCCACAGTTGTACAGACTGGGCAAGTCCTTGGATAAGCGAGACTCCGCGGTCGGCAACGGTTTGGCGGAAGGCGTCCCACTGGCCGCTGGGAAGGAACGTGGCGAAGGAGTCGGCGCCGCGCGTATCGACGGGGTTGAGGCTGGAAGCGAGGTTGCACCAGGTGGTGATGCCTTGCTCGACTGCGGCCTGAATCTCGATGCCGTGCTGGGCAGCGCGCACTTTGAGGGTCTGCCGGAGGGATCCGGGCAGCTTCGATACGACCTTCTCGCGGTCGCCGGCTGGAGAGCTCATGGGGACACCCTACTAACGTCCATGATCTATTGAGGCATTGAGGCGTTAGTTGCATCCCGCGCGTGTCGGCGGGGGCTTTACCGCGGTAAAGCCCCCGAGCGCACCGTCTTCAACCTCTGCCTCGGTAGCGCCAACCTCGACCAGGAAGGCCGGCTCTCGAAACAGGCCCGTGTAGATCAACGCCGGCTTCGGCCACTCCGTGATGGCTCGGACCGGTGTGTGCTGTTCCGTCATACGTGCTCCCTGGTCGATGGATTCTTTACCGCGGTAAAGCCCGCGCTAGGTGGTCATGCGATGTCGAACGCGGTCCGTACGGGGCGGTCTCCGCCGTGCTTGCGCTGGAGTGCGGCCTGGTGGACTTCTTCGGATCGGCTGAGTTCTTGGCCGGCGTGGAGGGCTGCGAGTGCGTCTATGGCGTTGGCGTGCACGGTCTCGGGTTCGCGGGCGGCGGTACGGGTCTGCCGGTCGATGGCTGCGGCAACGAGAGTGTCGACCGCCGTTGCCGCCTTCGGCCGTACTGCGGCCAGCGCGGCCTGGTAGCCCGTGCTGGCGGTGTCGCGGGTCTTCGCCGGGGCCTCGGCCGGGACTGCTGATTCTGAGGCGGGTACGGGTCGGCTCGAGGACCCGGCAGTCACAGCACCAACCGGCAGCGGCTTGATCGCGCGGACGACTTCGGACCCGACCTTGTCGTTGATCTGTTTCGCGAGCTGTCCGCCGAGGAGTCGTAGCTGGGCGGCGTATGCCGGGGAGCAGGGGCGGAGCTCGAGGACGCGGCGCTCCGCGTCGTAGTGGACGGGCTGGATACGGCCGACGTACTGGGGGCACAGCTCGGCCCACCGGTCGAGGATGTTGCCGCCCTGGACGCCTTGCTGCCAGCCAAGGTCGCCGGCGAGTTGTGTGAGGACGTTGCCGAGGCCGGAGGGGGCTCGTCAGTCTCCGGTGCGGACGCTGCGGAGTTGGCGCCGGGTGGTCTGGCGGGCTGTGGGGGTTGGTTCTTGGTGCTGGCCTTGTACTGGGCGAGGGCGAGGCGGGCGAGGTCCTGGCCGGACGCTTCGGTGGTCACGACTGGACCCCCGGCGTGGCAAAGAAGTCCTCGGAGGTGAACCACACACCGTCAGTGCGCATCCCCATCTCCCCGGACGCCAGGCTGTCGGCAAGGAAGCGGGTCAGCTCTCCTGCGCTCAGCGGCGGTTCGCCCTCGCTGGTGAACACGGCGTTGAGGTGGTCGCGGAGTCTGTCGTAGGTGAGCTGCCGTACCTGCCCGTCAGAGCACAGCACGGGCAGGTGGCCGATGGCGAGGCCCACCTTGAAAGCTTCGAGGGTGGCCGGGAAGCTGGCGAGCTTCGGAGAGGGCGTGTGGGTGCTGCGTTCGGCGCGCGCCTTGGCCTGGTGTCGGAGCTTCGCGGTTCTGCTGCTGGTGTTGCGCTGCTTGCTGGTCATGGCGTTCTCCGATCAGAAGGCGTTGGCGAAGGTCGGGGTGTTCAGGCGCAGCAGGGTGAGGGCCTGGTCGACGAGTCGGTTCGTCAGGAGGCGGCGGGTGTCGCGGTCGCCGAGGATGACGAGCATCCCTTCGATGTAGCCGGGGTCGTTCAGGGCGTTCGCCCGGTGCTGCAGGACTTCTTCGCGGGTCAGGGCGGTGATGTCGATGCTGCCTCCGGCGTGGAGGGTGACGTCCTCGGTGGAGGGCTGCGACAGCACGGCGTGGATGGTGCGCATGGCCTGGTCCGCGGTGTGGCGGGTCGGAACGGTGACGGGGGCGGGCTGGTCGTAGCAGCTGTGCCGGAAGTGCTCCTGTGCCCGGGAGTCCTCCCACGCGGTAACCATCAGGGCGCGGCTGGCCGGGGCGGCGTACAGGCGGTGAACACCCTTGAGGCGGTGGGCGAGGAGACCCGACGGGCGGCGGGCATCTGCCGGGTCGATGGGGTTGTGCTCCTCGGCAGCTGCCTGAACCTCGCGCCATGTCCAGCCGGCGTCGGCGCAGTGCCGGGCAATCCACGAGATGCGGGGCGCGGAGGCAGCGGCGAGCCAGGGCACGTTGGTGATGAGCTCCTGGGCGAGCTGGTAGCGGCGCCCGACCCGGTTCAGCTTCTGCGGCCCGCGGTGGGCCTTCTTCTGGGTGGGGTGAATGTCGCTCCCGCTGGCGAGCTTTGTCTCAGAGGGAGATGTGGAAGCACCGGTAGAGGAGAGCGCTGAGGTACCTACCTGCATTGGGGTGCAACGCCCCCGACCCGAAACACGGGTCCTGCTGCGACGGCGGCGCACCTTCCGGGCGGCCTTCTTCGCGAGCTTCCCGATGAGCTTCCGGCCCTCCTCGGCGATCCCGACGGGGACGCGGGTGTACGCGGGTGCGGTCTCGTCGCGCTGCACCGTACGGATCCCGAGGGCCTCGTCGAACGCGGCCGGGATGACCCGCTCGTACACGGACGCCTGACGGATGTGCCCGGTGAGCCGGGTGCCCTTGGACCGGTACACGAGGAGTCCGGCCTCCCGGAGCATGTCGAGGTGGTACTGCACCGTTCGCCTGGACAGCTTCAACTTCCGGGCGAGGTACTCGACCCCGGGCCGGCACTCGGTGAGGGCGGACAGCTCCTGTGCGATGAGCACGGTGGTGGGCCCCCACTTCGGTCCGTAGCTGCGCGACGGGGTGTACAGGCCGGAGCCGCCTACCCAGTGGACGGACTGCATCCAGGAGTAGGGGTCCGGGGCGATGCGGCCGGTCGTGGTGGAGACCCACTGAGCGGCTGCGAGCACTCCCAGGGCTCCCCCACGACCGGGAGCGTCACTGTACTCGTACACGTGTTCGAACGTGTCATGTGGGGTGATCGTGTCGCTAGGAGTTTGCTGGCACGGGATGCCGCCCTGATCGGGGGACTTTTGCCGCGAATCGCCCGTCCGGGCGTGCGGAAGCTGACAAGCGCTGTGCGCGTACGGCACTATGGACCTCGTTCCGTTCTGCGGACACGAAAAAGCCCGCTTCGGTGGGTGCTGGTTCCGGAAGAACCTGAAAGTCGCTCGACCTGCTCGGCCCCGGTCGCCAAACCGGATCTGAGAGTCGGGCCTTAGCTCGGTCGCCAAACCGAGCCGTAGGAAGTGGCCGCGCACGATGCGCCAACATCAGCGGCCAGCGGTAGAGGAAGCGCCCCCGCCAAGGGGCCCAGGACCTCCCGCTTAGGAAGTCGCTACGTCATCCCGGTCCTTTCGATTGCGTGCTGGGCCGCGCTCATGCTGCGGGCCCAAAGTCGAGGACGCCCTGCGCGAAACGCTGCACGGCGAGGTCGTGGTACGAGGCGTTGAGGTCTATGCCGACGTACTTCCGGCCGAGCCTGCGCGCCGCGTCGCCCGTGGTGCCTGATCCCGAGAACGGGTCGAGCACGGTTCCGCCCGGTCGGCAGCCAGCCTTGATGCAGCGCAGCGGCAGGTCGATTGGGAACGTCGCAAAGTGCGCCTCCGGGTATGGGCGAGTAGCGATCTCCCAGACGTCACCAGGATTGCGGCCGCGACTGTCAGGGCCCTCGTAGGAGCCCGTGGCAGTCCGCTGGTGGTTGAGGTCGCGGGCACGGAAAGCGCGCGCTCCAGCCTTCCGTGAGGGAGCCTTGTGCGGTTCGCGAACGCTGTCCAAGTCGAACCAGTACTGCGGCTGCTTGGAGAACATGAACAGGTGCTCGTGCCTGCTGCTGAGGCGATCCTGAACGGACTCCGGCATGGCGTTCGGCTTGTGCCACACGATCTCGTTGCGCAGGATCCAGCCGTCGTCCTGAAGTGCGAACGCGGTACGCCATGGCATGCCGAGCAGGTTCTTAGCGGGCGGCTGTCCGGGGCGGATGGATCCCGTGTGCGTTCCCTTGTTGGGGTAGCGGCCGTCGTGCACCTGCTGCTTCATGGGGCGCGGCTCCCCGCGGCCCTGGTTGCCCCAGGAGCCGGAGTAGCTGTCGCCGAGGTTGAGCCACAGGGTTCCGTCGTTCGTGAGGACCCGGCGGGCTTCGGAAAAGACGGATTGCATTGTCTCCACGTACTCGGCAGGTGTCTGCTCGAGACCGTATTGGCCGTCAGCTTCGTAGTTGCGGAGTCCGAAGTAGGGCGGACTGGTGACGATGCAGTTGATGGACTCGTCGCCGAGGGTGCGCAACTGGGCAAGGGAGTCGCCGAGCAGCAGCGTGACGATGTCGTCGCTGTAGTACGAGCGGGGAGCGGTCCGCTCGCCCTGGGCGGTCACGCGATGAGTGAAGTAGCGGTGACAGGGCCTCGCTGCGTCGGCGGTGTGATCTTCACGCCGGATCGTGAGGTCCTACTGTCGCGGGGGGAAGATCCCCGGGTACTCTTAGCCATCGGTCGGCACCTTCGTGAGTGTTGTGTGTCGGCCCGGCCTCGCTGGTGGTCTGGGTGGTTGCACACCCAGCAGCGGGGCCTTTCCCTTTGTCTTGGGATACCGGCCGGCCGATCCCATTCCTGAGTAGCCGTCTGGCGCCAAGCGCAGCTTACTCGTTCGGGTCACCACTTGTCTGTCCCCTCGGTCATCGTGTCGAAGATCCGACTTGTCATCAGATAGGCAGCTCATCGCACAGCCGTGCGGGAGTTGATCTCTGTCCTATAAAAATTCACACGAAGTAACATGATCTTGCGCGGCTGGCCTGGCACCCCTCAAGACGCCCTGGCCAGCAAAAAGGATGGAAGGGACTTGGGCTCGGGCCGGATCTCGTGGACCTGGCCCGGGGGTGTCGACTGCCCCTCACTCTCGGCCTGTTCGGCGGCGGCGCGGCGGCCGGCGCGGCCCTTCGTCGCCGCGATGCAACACACGTCACACCGGCACTGGAGGCAGTTGTACCGGTACTCGCCGTGCGGGATGTTCTCCTGCCGCACCTTCTTCCCCTCGGCCTTCGCGTCGGCGAGGGCCCGGCCGAACGCCGGGTCGGTGCGGGCGTGACGGGGTGGGACGTTGTGGTGGATGGGGGTGGCTGCGGCGGCCTGGGCGAGGGTGAGGCCGGTAGCGACGTGGGCGAGGTACCGCTGCCGCACGGTCTCGTCGAACAGGGGCGGGCGTCCAGTCACGGGTGACCACCACCCCGCACCACCGGGCCGGGCTGGGCGGGCACATCGGTGTCGGCGGGGTGCCGGGGTGAGTGGAGGGACGCAGACCTGCCGGCGAGGCGCCCCATGGACACGAACCCGGCCGTATCCAGTTCGGCGCGGAGGTGGCGGAGCGCATCCGGTGTCCATGTCGGGCGGGCGGCTTCCTTCCCGGCCCGGTACCCGACCGCCAACGCCGCCTCCCACACGGCCCGCACCACGGCGGGGTCGCTGTCGGGGAACATCAGCTCCGGCAGCTTGTTGGGGCGGCTGACGGCGTCGAGCATGCCCTTGGTGATGAGGCCGGCGAGGTAGTCCCCGGAGGTCTGGCACCGGTTGGCGAGGGCTTGGTCGGCGGCCGCAGTCCGGTCCGTGGAGGCGTCCGCGCCTGTGCCGACGGCCGGGGTGGGTGCTGGGGTGTGGTGGGTGGTCATGCGGCAGGCTCCAGCACGGTTGTCGGAATGAGGGGTGGTGTGAGGGTGCGGACGGCGGCCAGGTGCCGGAGGCGGGTGCGTTGCCCGAGGAGCCGTGCCGGGCCGCGCCCGTATGGCGGCCGCCCGGGCCGGGTGAGGGGTCGGCGGGTGCGCGGCATGTGCTCCAGGCCGGGCAGGAGCAGCTGTACGGGGCGGCCGGGGGCGATGCGGCGCTGCCGTGCCCCGTCCGTTGTCGGCGCCGCGGCGTACGCCCACCGGCCGTCGGGGCGGATCCGGGTCGAGGGAGGCAGCAGGCCCTGGTCGACTGCGGCGGCGAGCAGCTGGTCGCGGGTCGCCCGTTCCTTGTCGAGACCGAGCAGGGTGACCAGGGCGGAGCGGTGCCAGTTCGCGGTCCGTACGTCCATCCCGGCCCGGGCTGCGACGAGTTCCGGGTCGGTCTCGCGGGCGAGGGCGTCCAGGACGGCGCGCTTCTGCGCGGTGCGGCCCTCGGCCATGTCCCGGACCGGTGGTGCGGCGGGGCCTACGGGAGGCGTGGCGGCCTCGGTGTTGCCGGGTGCGGCAGCCAGGGTGCCTGTGGTGGTGGCGTGCCGGCGGGCAATGAGCGCCCGGTGTCGGGTCAGGGCCAGCTCCCCACCCATCACCCCCTCCGGCTCCACCAGGTGCTCCACCCCGTCCGAGTCCACTGCCGTGGTGTTGGCGTAGATGCGGCACGCGGCCAGAACCGGGCAGCGGCCGCACACGGTCTTGGCGAGGCGTTCCCGGTCGATACGAACCTTCTGCGGCTCCGCGCCGTCGTCGGTGTACGGGCCCCACACATCCAGCGGCACCTTCTTCATCCCGCCGGCCGTGGCCATACCGGGGTCGTCGGGGTCGGGGGCGCAGCCGCGGTACCGGTAGTGCCGGTGATCGACCAGGTCCTGCCGGGCTGTCTTCGGGTCTGTCATGGTGTGTCCCCCTCCTGCGGGTTGTGATGGGTGGTGCGTGCCAACTCGGCGGTGACGATGGCTTCGGCTTCGGCGAGCAGCCGGTTGACGGCTTCAGCGGCGCGGTGCTCGGCGGCCGCGGCCCGGATCCGGGCCTGGAACGCTTCGGTGTCGCGGTGGTGGGCGGCGTCCGTCAGCCGCACCGCGGCCCGCTCCCGGCTCACCAGGTGCTGCAGGCGGCGCAGCCTCCACCACGTCACACCGCTGGCCACCACCAGGGCGGCCACCATGGCCTCGGCTATCGGGTACACGGTCATCGCCTCCTTGGGGCGCCGGAACTGCTGGATGGGTGGGTTCACCGGGCGGGCGGCCCGGACAGGGTGGGGGTGTCGTACAGCTCGGCCAGGCCGGCGTAGGTCTGCCGGACTTCGAGTTCGGCGAGAACGACCGCGGGGTGCAGCTCGGGCCGGTACCGGACGTACGGTTCGGGCAGGCGGCGCGGGTGGGCCGGGCGGCACCGCAACGCGGCGACAGCGACAGCGGCAGCACTCGGGGCCAGGCACAGCAAAACAACGGCGCCCATGGCGGGCCTCCCAACAAGGGGTGGAGAAGACTGCGGCCGGCCCCAGATCGGGACCGGCCGGTGGTGCAGATGAACCAGGCGGCGACTACGCGGCGGTTGTCAGGTCGTCCTGTGCGGTGTGGATGACAGCCCGGAGCCGGGTCCCGATCCACGTGCCGACCTGGGGGCTTACGGCGTTTCCGAAGCCGTCGACCTGGTTGCGGGCCGAGCCCCAGACGGTGAAGGTGCCGCGGTAGTCGTTGAAGTCGACGTCGAAGCCGCACCCGCGGCCAATCTCGTGCGCCGCCATCATTCGGTAGAAGCAGTCGTCCAGCGGCAGCTCGGCGAGCGATGCCTTCCACTGGGCCATGAGCAGTGCCGTGGTGTCGGTGGTGGTGAGGGTGCCGAGCGGGTCGGTGAGCGGGTGCGGCGCGGTCCCGTGCTCGGGGCTGGTTCCGTTCTGCTTGTACCAGCCGGCTGCCGTCAGGACCGCCGGGATCTGCTCCGAGGTGAAGGTGGGCATCGCCTCACTGTGCACCGTGGGCAGCGTGTTCTTCCGGTACGGAATGACGCCGGATGACAGTACGGCGAGGGTCTCCGACCCGACCTGCGTAGGCAGCGGTTCTCCGGCGCCGCGCGCGGCCCCCTGGTAGTTGTCCACGGCGAGCGCCATCGCCGGTGCGGCAGCCGCGGCGCCGGGTACCCACAGCGGCTCGACGACGGGCCCGGTCGACAGGATCGCGGTCTCCTGCTGGCTGGTCTGCGTCGCCATCGGCTGCCGCAACAGCCGCTCCGAGCCGTGCACACCCTTCGCCGGCATGAGGATCGCCGGGAAGTCAGCGAACCGCTGACGGCACCGCTCCGCCCGGGCCATCGACGACCGGGCGAGCGGCCCGACAAACCCATCCTTGAACGTCTTGACCGGCTTGTCGCCGATGCGCGTGCCGAGATTGGTGAGGTCGAGCGCGGCCAGCGACGGCGTCATCGGCGGAACGACAGGGCGGCGGCAGGACGGGCACCGGTACTCGTACTGCTTGCCATACATCACCGTTCCAGTTGCGGGGATGCCCGTCTTCCACGTCCACACCGCTTCGACGTCCTTGTCGCAGCCCCCGCACCGGGACACCGGGCGGTGCTCCAGGTCCGGCATCGGCAGGGACTTGTGGACGAACACCCAGTAGCCGCGATCCCTCGACTGCGGAACCCCGAAGAACTGGCTGTTCAGGTAGAGCACCTTGGGCGGGCGGTAGTCGAGCGATTCGAACTGCTTGACCCACCACCGGTAGGTCGACCCGTCCCCAACCTTCGGACGGCCGGGCAGCGCAGGCCCCCAGGAGGTGAGCTGGGTGGTGCACTCGACGAGGATGAGCCGCGGGCGGTGCCGCTCGGCGTAGTGCAGGACACAGTTCGCGGTTGCCCGGTCCCGCTCGGACCTGGTGACGCGGGCCTCGTAGTCGGGGTCCTCCAGCTCGAACAGGGTCCCGCCCTGCTCGTAGGCCTTCGTCGTGTTCGCCAGCGAGTGGTTGACGCAGCTGACACCCGCGACGAGGAGGTCGGCTTCGGGGAGTTCCCGGGCGGAGTGGTAGTCCGCGGCTTCAGGGTTGATCAGGTCAGCGATCCAGTGCTCGGCCTCCGGGTGGTTCGCCTCGTGGACCTCGACCTTGTAGCTGTTGTGGTTCGCCGCCATGATCGTGGTGAACCCGGCCCGCTTGATCCCCTCAGTGAGGCCCCCGAAGCCGGAGAACAGGTCGACGGCGATGAGGTCGTCGTGCCGGAAGCGACGCTTCCTGGCGGCCGGCCTGTGCGTGGCGGTACGGCCCTTCTCCTTGACCACGGCAGCCATCAGGCGACGCTCCTCTCCGGGGCGGGGGTGTTCAGCTCGGTGATTCGGTCGTTCAGCAACTCGCGCAGCGACTGCCACCCGTTGGGGCCATTGACCTGCTCGTCCGCGACGTTGTGCTTGGCTGCGTCACCCAGGACCCGCGTCAGCGCGATGGCGTTGTCCCAGCAGTTTTTGGCCTGGTCAACGAGGCGTTCGACGTGCAGCCCCTGAGGCGGTGCAACTGTCGTCTGCGACGCTGGCGCTGCGGGCTTCTCCTCGGAGTCGAGGGCGGAACCACCGGACTCGACGATCTCCAGGTCGGACGACGTCCACAGGTCCAGCGCCATCCCGAAGCGCATTCCGGCGTTCCGGATCGCGTCGCCGATGACCTCCTTCACCGCGTCGCCGCCCGTCTTGTCGCCAGCGTGCCCGTAGCCCAACCGGGACATGCCGCACACCGTCAGGCGGATCCACAGCCCGCAGTACCCGTCGACCTGCGGAAGACCCCGCTCATCAACGGTCAGGGGCTCCCAGTCCCAGAACGGGTCCACGTTCAGCAGCCGGTTAGTCGCCTCGGCGTGACCGACGTAGGCGAGGTCGATGTGCCCGTTCCTGGGCATCTTCTGATTGCACTTCTCGCACTTGACGATCGCGTGGTTCTGGCAGCCCTTGCCGCGGGAGTTCTTGCATGCCTGGCACCACACGCGTGGCAGGTGTCGGACTTCCTTGGGGAGGAACTGCTCCCTGAGCTTGTGGAGGGCGTCGATCTGCTCGGCCCGGGTGTATCCGAAGGTGTTTTCCGGGCGGGGGCTGGGCTGGTTTTGGGTGTGCGAGGTGGGGCCCTCCGCCGTCGTGCTGGCGGGGGCCTCGGTGACGGCAGTCACGAGAGGTCTCTCCTATGGGGTTGTCACGAGGTACTGGCCGGTGCGCGGCCTAGTTGTCGGCGTGTAGACCGCGCACCCGCCGGGGGCTACTCGGCGATGTCGGCCGGGTCGATGCCGTACTTGTCCATCACGTAGGCCAGGCCGATTTGGATCGGGCGCATGCCAGGCGACTTCGTCCGGGCTGCGACCTTCACCTGATCGAACAAGTCGTCGTTCGGGCGGACCTTCAACGGCGCCATGTCGACGCCCTTCGGCCACTCCGGCGCGACCGGTGTGTACTGGCCGGCCAGGTACTTCTGGAAGCCCTCATCCATGTCCTGGTGGACCACGTGGCCGAGCTCGGCAGCCTTGTCCCGGATCCGGTCACGGACTGCGCGGGGGATGGACGGGGCACGGTCGGCGCCGGACCGGAGCGGCTCCACGTACCCGGGTGCGTACGGGCCGACCTCGAACCGGTACATCAGGTAGTCGCCTGCGACGTGCATGGGAAGGACACCGGACTCGCGGACCTTTGCGAGCAGGGCGGCCTTGGGGCGCACGTTCAGGTTGACCTTCTTCTCGCCCGTAGCCCGCCGGCCCTGGACGCGAGGGCGGGGTTCGAACTCGCCGGCCAGGAACTTCTCGAAGCCCTCGTTCACCACGGACGTGACGGTGATGAGCTCATTCTCGGCGGCGTCAACGACCTGGGTTCGGTACTGCTCCGAAAGCTGGATGGGGAGGTTGGCCTCGGAGCTGGCCGTGTCGGTGTCGCGGAGTTCCTTCCACCCACCGGGGAGCAGCACCTGGCGGACGGCCTTGGCGAGTTCGGGGCTGGGGTCACCGCCGGCCCGGAGGAGGGAAGCGGCTGCCTTGAGCTGGTTGCGCAGGTCGGGGCTGGTCGGCACGGGGCGGGGTCCTCTCGGGGAGCGCCCGCTGGACCGGTTGTTCGGCGGGCGCGTGTTGGGGGCTGTAGCCACGCCAGTTTCCTCCATTCGTATCGCAGACGCCATACAGGTATGGGGTGTCCGCTACCGGGTCCGTCCCGATGGGGACCACAATACCTGTAATTCTATTGCGTACGCAAGGTGTTTTGTGGCAAGGTGACATCAACGCCAAGACGACACCGCGGGGGCACAGGATGAAGAACACGGCGAAGCAGACCACCACCAAGACCCTCGCCGACCTCTACCGGGCCCTGGATCACGCCAACGCCGTGACCATCACCTACCTCGCCCCCGGCGACACCGAGCCCACCGTTCGCACCATCGAGATTCACGAGATCCGCACCACGAAGGCCGGCTCCATCGTCATCGTTGCCATGTGCCGACTGCGCGGAGACGAGCGCCAGTTCGCGGTCTCCGGGATTCGCGCCTACACGGTCCACCGCATGGCGTACGTCCTGGACCGCCCCGCCCCCACTAAGTACGACCGCCCGGCCCCGGCGCCCGCCACCGACGCGCAGGCCCTGTTCTTCTACGAGCTCGCCCGCGACCAGGACGACGCCGACTACACCCCCCGTACGCTTATCCAGTCCGACGCGGCGCTTGTCGCCTAGCCCTGGCCACTTTCAATGCAGACAAGGACACTCAAGACATGGCGCTCATGGACGACATCGAGTTCTACGGCCGGGCCGTGGATGCCGGTGAGCTGAACCCTTCCGAGGCCGCTCGACTACTTGCCGATGCCAGTGACGGCGGCCTGACTCTCCACGGCGCCGAAGACTCCATCGCAAACTGGAGCGGGATCAGGGGCGAGATGGAAAGCCTGCACGCCAACACGGTGGATGCGCTGCGCGCGCTGCGGAACGGCAAGCCCTTCCCCGAGCATGTCCGAAGGAACATGCAGCGGAACCGCTTCGGAGCCCTCTGACCCCAGAAACACCGAAGGCCACCGTGCCCCGTACCGGGCTGGTGGCCTTTCCTGCGGGCGTACCCGTCAGATAACGGTGATTGTAGATCCATCCCACCCGGCACCGCCACCACTTCCAGGACACTGGCCACATGGACCGAGACGACCGGAACCAGCAACAAGCCCTCACCGGGCCCCCGGACAACGGCTATCGGCACCGGTACTGCCGGAAGTGCGGGAAACCACTCACGGCCCCGGGGTCGCGCCGCCGAGGCTTCGGGCCCGACTGCGACCCCACCCGCCGGCCACAACCCGCCCCAGCGCGCGACATAGACCAAGACGCCATACCCGGCACCTGAACCAGCAGCCGCACCTGGGATGATCCCGTCACGCCCCGGACCGAGAGAGACCACATGGACACCCCGAGACCCACCCCCACCGAACCCCGTCGCACCGTGGGACGAACCAGGCGCGTGATCAGCTTCATAGGGAATGGCCTCGGCATCGCAATGGCCGGAACCCTTGGCGTGGGGTGGCTACTCATCCTCATCCTCGGCAACACCGTCTGGAGGGACAGCGACGAGACGCCCGCTGACGCGCCGCCCACCAGCACCCCGAAGACGGCCTTCACATGGACCATCTCGGAGGAGGCGTGCACGGGAGAATGGCCATCAGCGTCAGCCGAGGTGCACGCCACTTGCGGCCTGGGCGGTGGTGACCCCGTCATCTACGAGTCCAACTACGGCGGCTTCAAGACCAACTGTGGACCAAAATTGCAGCCCACGACCTTCCCGCAGGTGGATCGCCTTGCTGACAGCGAAGGCAACGTAGTCTGCAAAACAGCTCAGTAGGCCGGGCAGAGCGACGGCCCCGCGAAACGTGCGAATGAGCCGCGAGGCCGCACGAGCACCGTCCTGTCAGGGCACCCACACCGACGGTACGGGCAACCTCCCCTGACCGCCTGTCGACAACCCCTCCCGCCACAGACGACATCCGGATACTCTCTACCTCGCATCACCTTCCTCAGAGGGAACCCGCTGGATAGAGGCCATAAGGCCTCGATAACTCGGGGTACTTCAGAGGAAAGGGGGGCTCATGCTTGAGAAAGCCAGAGCAGCAGCCGAAGGAATCGTTCGTACGCCGCATCGCCGCAAATCTTGCAGCACGCGCACTGTGGGAGGTCTTCATGGACCTAAGGGCTGTCCCGTAATCCGTGGTGGATCAGCGCGCGGCGTCAGATGCGGTGCATCGCAAGGCGGAGGAGCGTCCGCATACTGGATGTAT
>NZ_JBEOVJ010000027.1:0-92879 GCF_040295435.1 Streptomyces sp. NPDC002809 | reverse complement strand
GAGGGCCGCGATCGGCAGCAGCCCCAGCACGGACTGCACCGCGTCCGGGAACTTCTCCAGCGGCACGATGACTCCGCCGCCGACCAGCAGCAGCAAGAAGACCCCCGCAGCACCCTGCGCGCCGCCCCGACCCGAGGACCAGACACCCATGACCCGCGTGATCGCCGGCTCGGCCGGCGGACGCCGCCTGGCCGTCCCGCCCGGCACCGGCACCCGCCCCACCTCCGACCGCGCGCGTGAGGGCCTGTTCTCCACCTGGCAGGCGCTCCTCGGCACGCTCGACGGCATCAGGATCGCCGACCTCTACGCGGGCTCGGGAGCCGTCGGCCTCGAAGCGCTCTCCCGCGGAGCGGTCCACGCCCTGCTCGTCGAGGCCGACGCCGCAGCTGTCCGTACCGTCCGCGACAACGTCCGCACCCTGGGCCTGCCCGGCGCGGAGGTCCGGGCAGGCAAAGCCGAACAGATCGTGACGGGACCGGCGCCCGCGGATCCGTACGACGTGGTCTTCCTCGACCCTCCGTACGCCGTCACCGACGGCGATCTTGGCGAGATACTGCTCACACTCCGTTCCCAGGGGTGGCTCACAGCCGATGCGCTCGTCACCGTGGAGCGCAGCACGAGAGGCGGAGAATTCAGCTGGCCCAAGGGATTCGAGCCATTGCGGGCCCGTCGCTACGGCGAGGGAACGCTTTGGTACGGTCGCGCCGCCGCTACGTGCGAAGACGCACGATGACCGGACCGGAGAGCGAGGGAATCAAGTTGCGCCGCGCCGTCTGCCCGGGGTCGTTCGACCCCATCACCAACGGACATCTCGACATCATCGGCCGCGCGTCGAAGCTGTACGACGTCGTGCATGTCGCAGTGATGATCAACCAGTCCAAGAAGGGTCTGTTCACGGTCGACGAGCGGATCGAAATGATCCGCCAGGTCACCGGGGAATTCGGCAACGTCCAGGTCGAGGCCTTTCACGGGCTCCTGGTCGACTTCTGCAAGCAGCGCGACATCCCGGCGATCGTGAAGGGCCTGCGGGCCGTCAGCGACTTCGACTACGAGCTCCAGATGGCCCAGATGAACAACGGGCTCTCGGGCGTCGAGACGCTCTTCGTGCCGACCAATCCCACTTACAGTTTCCTGTCGTCCTCCCTGGTCAAGGAGGTGGCGACCTGGGGCGGAGACGTCTCGCACCTGCTGCCGCCGCTGGTCCACGAGGCACTGACCGAGCGCCTCTCTCAGCAGTGAGGTGCTGACAGCCCGTCACCAGGGCCTTGCGCTGATCCGGCGGAAGGCCCTGCAGGTGTCGGGCGGGCGCCGACTGGCCGTACAGTCGTCCCGTCCGTCTCCAATCGGCAGTAGAGAGTGGCGAGCACACGGTGGACGTGCAGAAGAAGCTCGACGAGATCGTCGAAGCGGTCGGGAACGCCCGGTCCTTGCCCATGTCGGCATCCTGCGTGGTCAACCGCGCCGAACTGCTCTCGATGCTCGAAGAGGTGCGTGAGGCCCTGCCCGGCTCGCTCGCGCAGGCCGCGGAGGTCATCGGCGGCCACGAGCAGCTCGTCGAGCAGGCCCGTCAGGAGGCCGGCCGGATCATCGAGACCGCACGCGCCGAGCGCGGCTCGCTCATCTCCGGAACGGAGATCGCCCGGCAGTCCCAGGCCGAGGCGGACCGGATCCTCGGCGAGGCCCGCAAGGACGCCGACGAGGTCCGCGCCGAGGCCGACGAGTACGTCGACAGCAAGCTCGCCAACTTCGAGGTCGTCCTCACCAAGACGATCGGTTCCGTCGACCGGGGCCGCGAGAAGCTCCTCGGCCGCGGCCAGGGGTTCGACGAGCAGGGCTACGAGGACCCGGACTTCGCCGAGGCCCCCGAGCGCAGCGCCGACCCGGCCACGCTGCAGCGCCGGGCCGACGAGTACGTGGACACCAAGCTCGGCGCCTTCGAGGCGGTGCTCGCCAAGACCCTGGAGGCGGTCGGCCGCGGCCGGCAGAAGCTGCACGGCCGGGTCGCCACCGACGACCTCGGCGCGCACATGGCCGCCCAGGACGCCGCGGGCGCCCAGGGGCACACCAGCGACGAGGACCACTGGGCGGGGCTGGCCGAGATCGCCACGCCGGAACCGCTCCAGGCCCCCCAGCAGTACCCGGCACAGCCGGAACCGCAGTACGCCCAGACGTACGCGTACCAGGAGCCGCAGGACACCTATCAGGGGCAGTCGCAGCAGCCCGACCCGTACGCCGGCTACCAGCAGCAGCCCGACCCCTACGCGGGCTACCAGCAGCAGGGCTACGACCCGAACCAGGCTCAGGTCCCGGCGCAGGGCTACGACCAGAACCAGGCCCCGGCGCAGGGCTACGACCGGAACCAGCTCCCGGCGCAGGGCTACGACGCCTGGCAGCAGCCGGTGCAGGCCCAGCAGCAGCCCCTCCAGCAGCATGGCGAGGGCGCCCTGGACGAGACCAGCCTGTTCGACACCAGCATGATCGACCTCGAACAGCTCCGCCGGTACGAACAGGAGCGCTGACCGCCTGAGGGAACCCGCTCCGGTTCCGGACCGGGCCCTCCGGGGGTCGGATCAGGGCCGGATTGGGAGCTGGGCGGTGTGTCCAGTATCCTGGCTCTTCGGTCGCGCGTATGTCCGCGATCCCGGCTGCCCGCTTCGACTCCGAACCGGTCGGCCCACCCCCACCAAGCGTGATGCGCACGATTCGAAAGCAGGAAAAGCCCTGAACGGCCACCTCGACCACCGAAACCCTCTCGTGTTCGATACGCACGAGCTGGGCCGGCGTCCGGGTGCCCTCAAGCGGCTGACCCGCTCGGCGGACGCCCCCAAGGACCTCGGTATCGACGGGGTCATCGGTGTGCCGGAGGGCGCACCCGTGAAGCTGGACATCCGCCTCGAATCGGTCATGGAAGGTGTGCTTGTCACAGGCACCGCCCGTGCATCCGCCGAGGGGGAGTGCGTAAGGTGTCTGGAGCCGCTGAGCCTTGAGGTCAAGGCGGACTTCCAGGAAATGTTCTCGTACCCTGACGCCGATGACCGGAACCGCAGCAAGACCGCGGACCCGGTCGACGACGCCGAGGACGACGAGGACAGGTACTTCCTCGAGGACGGCCTGTTCGACCTCGAGTCGGTGCTGCGTGATGCGGTAGTGCTCGCACTGCCGATGCAGCCGGTGTGCAAGGAGACCTGTGCCGGTCTGTGTTCCGAATGCGGAATCAGGCTGGACGAGAATCCGGACCATCATCACGATGCCGTCGACATTCGTTGGGCGGCACTGCAAGGACTCGCCGAGACCGTTCAGGACGGCGAGAAGGACAACATGGGCGGCGCCGAACCTGGCGTCGACGAGAAGCAGGAGAAGTAGCCGTGGCTGTTCCGAAGCGGAAGATGTCGCGCAGCAACACGCGCCACCGCCGGTCGCAGTGGAAGGCTGCGGTCCCCACCCTGGTTTCGTGCGAGCGTTGCCAGGAGCCGAAGCTGCAGCACATTGCGTGCCCCAGCTGCGGCACGTACAACAAGCGCCAGGTCCTCGAGGTCTGAGCGGCTGGTGAGAGGCCCGATGTCTGAGTTGTCCCACGCCAAGAAGCAGGCAGACAACGTCAACACAGCCTCGTCCCACACGCTTCTGGAAGGGCGGCTCGGGTACCACCTCGAGTCCGCCCTTCTGGTGCGTGCGCTGACCCACCGTTCGTACGCGTACGAGAACGGCGGTCTGCCCACCAACGAGCGGCTCGAATTCCTCGGGGATTCGGTGCTCGGCCTGGTGGTCACGGACACGCTGTACCGCACTCACCCCGACCTGCCTGAAGGCCAGCTGGCCAAATTGCGGGCCGCGGTAGTCAACTCGCGTGCGCTTGCGGAAGTGGGCCGCGGCCTTGAACTCGGCTCCTTCATCCGGCTCGGCCGCGGTGAAGAGGGCACGGGTGGCCGGGACAAGGCGTCCATCCTCGCCGACACCCTTGAAGCGGTGATCGGTGCGGTCTATCTCGATCAGGGCCTCGACGTGGCCTCGGAGCTGGTTCACCGGCTCTTCGACCCGTTGATCGACAGGTCCTCGAACCTCGGTGCCGGCCTGGACTGGAAGACCAGTCTCCAGGAGCTCACCGCGAGCGAGAGCCTCGGAGTCCCCGAGTACCTCGTCTCGGAGACCGGCCCGGACCACGAGAAGACCTTTACTGCTGCTGCTCGCGTCGGTGGTGTCTCGTACGGCACCGGCACCGGTCGTAGCAAGAAGGAAGCGGAGCAGCAGGCGGCCGAGTCCGCCTGGCGTGAGATCAGCGCCGCCGCTGAAGCACGGGAGGCCGCGGGGAAGTCCGCGGCCGACGGAGGGGCCGCCGACACCCCTGCCGACCCGGCGTCCACGGACGTTGCTCCTGCCTGACCCCGAGATCCCCCCGGTGCCCTGCGCACCGGGGGGATCTCTCTGTCCGCAACAAGATCCCGCCACACATCCAGGAGCGACACCGTGCCCGAGCTGCCCGAGGTCGAAGTCGTCCGGCGCGGTCTTGAGCGGTGGGTCGCAGGGCGCACGGTCGGCGAGGTCGAGGTCCTGCATCCGCGTGCCGTGCGCCGGCACCTTGCGGGCGGTGCCGACTTCGCGGCCCGGCTCGCCCATGTCCGCCTGGGCACGGCGATGCGCCGCGGCAAGTATCTGTGGGTGCCGCTCGATGACGCGGCCACCTCGCTCCTCGGCCACCTGGGCATGAGCGGCCAACTGCTCGTGCAGCCCGAGGGCGCACCCGACGAGAAGCATCTGCGCGTCAGGATCCGCTTCGGCGACGCCATCGGCACCGAGCTGCGCTTCGTCGACCAGCGAACCTTCGGCGGCCTCTCCCTCCACGAGAACACCGCCGACGGCCTGCCCGACACCATCGCCCACATCGCCCGCGACCCGCTGGACCCGGCCTTCGACGACGCCGCGTTCCACACCGCGCTGCGGCTCCGCCGCACGACAGTCAAGCGGGCCCTGCTCGACCAGTCGCTGATCAGCGGCGTCGGCAACATCTACGCGGACGAGGCGCTCTGGCGGGCCAAGCTGCACTACGACCGGCCGACCGCGACCCTGACCCGGCCCAAGTCGGCCGAGCTGCTGGGCCACGTCCGAGACGTGATGAACGCGGCGCTGGCGCAGGGCGGCACGAGCTTCGACAGCCTCTACGTGAACGTGAACGGCGAGTCGGGTTACTTCGACCGTTCGCTCGACGCCTACGGGCGCGAGGACGAGCCCTGCCACCGCTGCGGCACGCCGATGCGGCGCCGCGCCTGGATGAACCGGTCGAGCTACTTCTGCCCGCGCTGCCAGCGTCCGCCGCGTCCGTAGGGCGTGCCGTCAGCTGCGGCTCGTGTGGGCCTCGTCGTAACGGCTGCGCGCCACCAGGACCTCGGACATCCGGCCCTCGACCAGCTGGATGAGGGCGAGCAGCTGTTCGGCGACCTGCCGTCCCAGGGGCGTGAGCTCGTAGTCGACACGGGGCGGATTGGTCGGCTGGGCCTCTCGGTGCACCAGCCCGTCGCGCTCCAGCGAGTGCAGTGTCTGGGAGAGCATCTTCTCGCTCACCCCGTCGACCCTGCGCCGCAGCGCGTTGAACCGGAGGCTTCCGTCGTACAGCGCGCCGAGCGTCAGACTGCCCCAGCGTCCGGTGGCGTGCTCCAGGGTGGCGCGCGAGGGGCACTGCTTGGAGTACACGTCGAAGGGCAGCCGGCCGTCCTGGCAGCCGTTCGATTCGCTGCTGCCGCGGTGTTCGTCGCTGCCGGTCTCGTCCATGGGAACCAGCGTACGCCCGCACAGCGCTCTCCATGGGGTCGCGCATTCCATGAGTGAGCAAGTGGGGCGCACGGGGTCGGAGCGGGCGGTGGTGCGCAGCAGGGTACGGATCGGAGCCCGCAGAGCGCTTCAGCCGGGGCGCCCCAGCATTCTTTGCGGCTTCCTGCCACACAAGTTCGGCTGCGAGAGGCACCGCGAAGGGGCATAGGGTGCAAATCGGCGCCGTGACCGCCAGCATCGGAGTGCTGACGGTCGGCACCAGCAGCATCGTGCGCAACACCGCACAGACCGGCGCCGGCCTGGCCAACGGTGTGCCCGCCGCGGCCGGTGGCACCTCCACGGTGACCGCCAGCAACATCAGCAACAACTCGGCCGACGGCACCAACCCGGGCGGCGTCTACAACAACGGCGGCACCGTGACCCTGCGCTTCAGCCGGGTTGCCGCCAACACCCCGAACAACTGCCTCAACAGCCCGAGCCCGGTACCCGGCTGCATCGGCTGACCCTCACGCCCCGGCACCGCCGGCCCGACCCCGGTCGGGACCGGGCCCCGGCCTGATCCTTGAGTCCTGAGGCCGGGCGCGTGGCTGCGCGGAAGCAGTCCGGGCCGCCCCGGGGCCGATACGGGCCCCGGGGCGGCCCGGAAAGCTGACAGGTCGCCGACCTGTGGAACTCAGAAGCCGAAGTCCTGCGTCCACCAGGGACCGCCGGAACCGAAGTGGACACCGACGCCGAGCGTCTTGTAGTCGCAGTTGAGAATGTTTGCGCGGTGGCCGTCGCTGTTCATCCAGGACTCCATCACGGCCTCGGCATCGGCCTGGCCGCGGGCGATGTTCTCACCGCCGAGACCCGAGACGCCGGCCTCGGCGGCACGGTCCCACGGGGACTGCCCGTCGGGGTCGGTGTGGTCGAAGAAACCTCGGGCGGCCATGTCGTCGCTGAAGTTCTGGGCGAGCGAGGCCAGTGAGGAACTGGCGGTCACCGGGCTGCAGCCGACCTTGGCGCGCTCCTGGTTGACCAGGGCGATCACGGCGGCCTGGGCCGAGGTGGCGGCGGCCGGCGCGGTGGTCGCGCGGGCGGCCGGCGTGGAGGCGGAGGTCTCGGGCGCGGCCGGGCTCGACGCGGCGGCCGGTGCCGAGCTCTTCGTGGCACCGGCGGCGGGGGCCTTCGAGGCGGTGGAGCGGTTCGCGGTCTCCTTCGCGGCCGTCTCCTTCGCCTTCTCCGCCTCCTTCGTCCTTGCCGGTTCGGAGGTCTTCGAGGGGGACGCGGACGGCGTGCCGGCCTCGGGGGAGCCCGACTTCGTGGGGCCCTCGGCACGTGCGGCACCGCGGCTGGCGGCGGCCGACGCGGTGCCGCGATCGGCCGGCGCGGTCGTGGAGCCGCCCTGTGTCAGGAGGTCGGGGGCCGCGTCGGAGCGCACCTGGTCGGCGGCCGTGCCGCCTCCCACGTTGTAGTTGTCTCCACCGGGCAGCAGGCCGGAGGCCACCGCCACGGCTCCGACGGTGAGGGCCGCGGAGACGCCGAGCAGTCCCGTACGTACCGGTATGCCGGACCGCTTCCTGCGGCGCGTGCTCCCGTTCCCGGCCGCGGTTCCCTCCGCGTGCTGTTCAGCGGCGGGAGCTGCGGCGGAGCGTCGATGGCGTCCCATCTGCTGTGCCCTTCTGACGATCTTGACGCCGTTGTCGGCGCACCTTGACTCACCCGATCGAGTGAAGCTATTGCGAGGGGACTGTACGCCATGGCGATTCGGCGAGCAGTGCTCCGAGAGCAATTGGCCGGTTAGCGTTCGGGCATGAACGAAGATGTGCGGCTCACCGCTTGGGTACGCGGCCGAGTACAGCAAGTAGGGTTCCGCTGGTTCACCAGGGCAAACGCTTTGGAGATCGGCGGCCTCTCCGGATTCGCCCTCAATCTCGATGACGGCCGAGTGCAGGTTGTGGCCGAGGGGCCGCGTGAGAATTGCCACCGTCTGCTGGATTGGCTGCGCTCGGACGACACACCCGGCCGCGTTGACGGAGTCACTGAGATCTGGGACACGCCGCGGGGTGGATATGAGGGATTCGCCATCCGCTGATCCGGCCCCCGGACGGGGGAGGAGCGGGGCCTGTGTTCGGGCCGTGTTCGAGGCGCCGCGGGGGGTGACGGCGAAGGGCGCGGTCATGCGTACACATGAAATGACCTGCGGAATGACCCGGTGGTTGCCAAGAATCGGTTGCCGTGCCAGGCTGCCGCAGTAAGGATGATCTCCGTGCCCCTGAGGGCCCCGTCGGAGAGTCGCGCCGCATGATCGTCAAGCCGCGCGCCCCCGGGACGCCCGCCTTTACAGGGTGTGATCGTGTTGACCGTCAAACTTTTTGGTGAGACGCTGAAAACCCCGCGCACCTTAGCTGTTCGGTAGAGCTGTTTGGCAGCAGAACAGCAGTGAACACAGAGCACTGCCGAGCACCGCGGGTGCGATTCCCTCACGACCCACACCGCATCGGTCGGTCACTCAGTGTGGAGGACCATCCATCATGGCAAAGGCGCTTCTCGGTTACGTCGGCGGTTCCGATCCGCGACTCCTCGCCGAGATGCGACGGCTTCAGCAGCGCGTCCAGGATCTTGAGTCCGAGCTTGTACGGATTCAGGACGAGAACGACGCGCTCAACGCCGCCGCCCAGCACCAAGAGTCGCTGCTCGACAGCATCGACATCGACGTACCTCAGGCAGAGCCGGCGCTGACCTGACCCATGGCCCTCATGGGCCGGTCGGGCTGCATGCGTCAGCCGCACGGGATCATCGCCGGATCGTCACCGGATCATTGAAGATCAATCGCTCTTGATCTGCTTCTTCATATGCCTCGTCACTGATCCGGGCTCGCACGCCTTCATGGGGGCGGGGGGTCCGTCGGCGCAGCATTGCACAAGATTTGCAGGGGACGCTTCGGCGTCCCTTCTTTCTTTTCCCCTCCGGCCTGCGCCCGTCCCGCCCCGGACGTACACCCCTTCCCTTACCGTCTGATGTGCCCTGCACCTTCATCAGCGAAACCGAGAGTGAAAGGTAGAGTCCGGCGGCGTGCACCTCAAGGCCCTGACCCTGCGTGGTTTCAAATCGTTCGCCTCCGCCACCACCCTGCGGTTCGAACCCGGGATCACCTGCGTGGTCGGTCCCAATGGTTCCGGCAAGTCCAATGTGGTGGACGCGCTCTCCTGGGTCATGGGGGAGCAGGGCGCGAAATCCCTGCGCGGCGGCAAGATGGAAGACGTGATCTTCGCCGGCACCACCGGGCGGCCGCCGCTCGGCCGTGCGGAAGTATCGCTGACGATCGACAATTCCGACGGCGCACTGCCCATCGAGTACGCCGAAGTGACGATCACTCGGATCATGTTCCGCAACGGCGGCAGCGAATACCAGATCAATGGCGACACCTGCCGGCTGCTGGACATCCAGGAACTCCTCTCCGACTCCGGTATCGGCCGGGAGATGCATGTCATCGTCGGCCAGGGCCAGCTGGACTCCGTGCTCCACGCGGACCCGATGGGGCGCCGCGCGTTCATCGAGGAGGCCGCGGGCGTCCTCAAGCACCGCAAGCGCAAGGAAAAGGCGCTGCGGAAGCTGGACGCGATGGGGGCGAACCTGGCCCGCGTGCAGGACCTCACCGACGAACTGCGGCGGCAGCTGAAACCGCTCGGCCGGCAGGCGGCGGTGGCCCGCCGGGCGGCCGTCATCCAGGCCGATCTGCGCGATGCCCGGCTCCGCCTCCTCGCCGATGACCTGGTGCGCCTGCACACCGCGCTGCGCGGCGAGATCGCCGACGAGGCGGCACTGAAGCAGCGCCGCGAGGCGGCCGAGACGGAACTGAAGGCGGCCCTCGCGCGCGAGGCCGAACTGGAGGGCGAGGTACGACGGCTGACGCCGCGGCTCCAGCGTGCCCAGCAGACCTGGTACGAACTGTCGCAGCTGGCCGAACGGGTACGCGGCACCGTCTCACTCGCCGACGCCCGGGTGAAGAGCGCCACCGCGCCGCCCGAGGAGGAGCGGCGGGGCCGCGATCCCGAGGACATGGAGCGCGAGGCGGCCCGGATCCGCGAGCAGGAGGCGGAACTGGCCGCCGCGCTGGAGGCGGCGGAGCACGCACTGGAGGACACCGCGTCCCACCGGGCCGAACTGGAACGGGAACTGGCGTCCGAGGAACGCAGGCTCAAGGACGCGGCCCGAGCGCTCGCGGACCGCCGGGAAGGGCTCGCCCGGCTGAACGGCCAGGTCAACGCGGCTCGCAGCCGGGCCGGTTCGGCGCAGGCGGAGATCGACCGGCTGGCCGCCTCGCGCGACGAGGCACAGGAACGGGCCGTCGCCGCCCAGGAGGAGTACGAGCAGCTGAAGGCCGAAGTCGACGGCCTGGACGCCGGGGACACGGAACTCGGCGAGCGGCACGAGGCCGCCCGGCGTGAACTGAAGGACGCGGAGGGGGCCCTCTCCACGGCCCGGGAGGACCTCACCACCGCCGAACGCAAGCGCGCGGCGGTCGCGGCCCGCCATGACGCACTGGCCCTCGGGCTGCGCCGGAAGGACGGCACCGGTGTGCTGCTCGGCGCCCGGGACCGGTTGGCGGGTCTGCTCGGACCGGCCGCGGAACTGCTCACGGTGGCCCCGGGGCACGAGATCGCGGTGGCGGCGGCGCTGGGCGCGGCGGCGGACGCGGTCGCCGTGACGGACCCGGCCACGGCGGCGGAGGCGATCCGGCTGCTGCGCAAGCAGGACGCGGGACGCGCGTCCCTCCTGCTCGGCGGCATAGACACAGGAGTCGATGGAGGCGGCAGAGCCAGCGACGGAGGCGGCGACGGCAGAGGCGGCGCGCGCACGGGCGGCGCCGTCCCCGGGGGCTCCGATGCCGTGGCGCACGTACCCGGTCAGGCGCCGGAGGCCCACCCCGCGCCGTGCGCGGGTGTCGCGCATGTCCCGGGGCAGGGTGCGGAGCCCGCCCCACGGGCACCGGAGGCCACATCGCCCACCCACCGCGGACCGACGGCCGAAGCCGTCACCGGGGCGGCTGTGGTCGGGACCGAGGCCGCCGATGCCCGAACCGGGGCAGCTGTGGCCGAGACCGAGGCTGCCGGACACCTGACGGCCGCCCTGGTCCTCGACGGCGGCCGGGGCACCCTCGCGGTGGCCGATCTCGTCAGCGGTCCCGTCGAACTGATGGCCTCGGTCCGCAGGCTGGTGCGGGACATGGTGGTCGTCGGGACGCTGGAGGACGCCGAGGACCTGGTCGCCGCCCACCCGGAGCTGACGGCGGTGACCGGCGAGGGCGACGTCCTCTCCGCACACTTCGCGCACGGGGGCTCGGCGGGGGCGCCCAGCCTCCTCGAAGTCCAGGCGTCCGTGGACGAGGCGGCGTCCGAACTGGCCGAACTGGCCGTGCGGTGCGCGGAGCTGGCCGGGACCCAGCGGAGCGCGGCGGAGCGGCGGGGGAGCTGCGCGGCACTCGTCGAGGAGCTGGGGGAGCGCCGCCGGGCCGCCGAGCGGGAGAAGTCCGGGGTGGCCCAGCAGCTCGGCCGGCTGGCCGGTCAGGCCCGCGGCGCCGCGGGCGAGGCCGAGCGGATGGCCGCGTCCGCCGCCCGCGCCCAGGAGGCTCTGGAGCGGGCGACCGAGGAGGCCGAGGAGCTGGCCGAGCGGCTGCTGGTCGCCGAGGAGGCGGCACAGGACGGTGCGGACGAGGAGCCGGACACCGCCGTGCGCGACCGGCTGGCCGCCGACGGTGCCAACGCCCGCCAGACCGAGATGGAGGCCCGGCTCCAGGTCCGTACCCACGAGGAACGGGTCAAGGCTCTCGCCGGCCGCGCCGATTCCCTGGACCGGGGCGCCCGTGCGGAGCGCGAGGCCCGCGCCCGAGTCGAGCAGCGCCGCGCCCGGCTGCGCCACGAGGCCACGGTGGCCTCGGCCGTCGCGTCCGGCGCCCGTCAGCTGCTCGCCCACGTCGAGGTGTCCGTTGTACGGGCGGAGGAGGAGCGGGCCGCCGCCGAGGCGTCGAAGGCCGAGCGGGAGCGGGAGCTGGCGGCCGAACGTCACCGGGGCCGCGAGCTCAAGGGAGAGCTCGACAAGCTGACGGACTCGGTCCACCGGGGCGAGGTGCTCGGCGCCGAGAAGCGGCTGCGGATAGAGCAGCTGGAGGCGAAGGCCCTGGAGGAGCTGGGTGTGGAGCCGGCCGGTCTGGCCGCGGAGTACGGACCCGACCAGCTCGTCCCGCCGTCCCCCGCCGCGGAGGGGGAGGAGCTGCCGGAGGACCCGGAGCACCCGCGCAACCAGCCGAAGGCGTTCGTCCGGGCCGAACAGGAGAAGCGGCTGAAGTCGGCCGAACGGGCGTATCAGCAACTCGGGAAGGTGAATCCGCTCGCCCTCGAGGAGTTCTCGGCGCTTGAGGAGCGGCACAAGTTCCTCTCCGAGCAGCTGGAGGACCTGAAGAAGACCCGGGCCGATCTGATGCAGGTCATCAAGGAGGTCGACGAGCGGGTCGAGCAGGTCTTCACCGAGGCGTACCGGGACACGGCCCGGGAGTTCGAGGGTGTTTTCTCGCGCCTCTTCCCGGGCGGCGAGGGGCGGCTCGTCCTGACCGATCCGGACAACATGCTGGCGACCGGTGTGGACGTCGAGGCCAGGCCGCCGGGCAAGAAGGTCAAGCGGCTCTCCCTGCTGTCGGGCGGCGAAAGGTCTCTCACGGCGGTGGCGTTGCTGGTCTCGATCTTCAAGGCGAGGCCGAGCCCGTTCTATGTGATGGACGAGGTCGAGGCGGCGCTCGACGACACCAATCTGCAGCGGCTGATCCGGATCATGGAGGAGCTCCAGGAGAGCTCCCAGCTCATCGTGATCACGCACCAGAAGCGGACGATGGAGGTCGCCGACGCGCTGTACGGCGTCTCGATGCAGGGCGACGGAGTCTCCAAGGTGATCAGTCAGCGGCTGCGCTGAGTCTTTACCTAATCTTCAAGACTTCAACGTACCGATTTGGGTGCTCCTGGGGGGATGTTGGGTGAAACCCCGCCAACACCCCGATGTTGACTTCATGACTTGAACGCATAGTCTCTGCAACGTCGTTTTTACCTTCAAGTGGTGGTAGGGCTGAAGTTGTGCCCCACTAGAAGAGCTCACCCCCCACCGCCTGACGTCGCGGCCAGGCCCCAGGAGTTCATGTGACCAGCACATCGCAGGGACCGGAGTCCGGAGCCAGGGCGGCTCATCCGGACCACATCGGCCATGTCATCTTCATCACCGCAGCGGCCGCTATGGGTGGCTTCCTCTTCGGCTACGACAGCTCCGTGATCAACGGTGCGGTCGAAGCGATCCGCAGCCGGTACGACATCGGCTCCGGCACTCTTGCCCAGGTCATCGCCATCGCTCTGATCGGCTGTGCGATCGGTGCCGCCACCGCGGGCCGGATCGCCGACCGCATCGGCCGTATCCGCTGCATGCAGATCGCCTCGGTGCTCTTCACGATCAGCGCCGTGGGCTCCGCGCTTCCCTTCGCGCTCTGGGACCTGGCGATGTGGCGCATCATCGGCGGCTTCGCCATCGGCATGGCGTCGGTGATCGGCCCGGCGTACATCGCCGAGGTCTCCCCGCCCGCCTACCGTGGCCGGCTCGGCTCCTTCCAGCAGGCGGCGATCGTCATCGGCATCGCCATCTCCCAGCTGGTCAACTACGGCATCCTGCAGATCGCCGACGGTGACCAGCGCGGCAAGATCGGCGGGCTGGAAGCCTGGCAGTGGATGCTCGGTGTGATGGTCGTGCCCGCGGTCCTCTACGGGCTGCTCTCGTTCGCGATCCCCGAGTCGCCGCGCTTCCTGATCTCCGTCGGCAAGAAGGACCGGGCCCGGCAGATCCTCTCGGAGGTCGAGGGCAAGAACATCGACCTCGACGCCCGGGTCGCCGAGATCGAGACCGCGATGCACCGCGAGCACAAGTCGAGCTTCAAGGACCTGCTCGGCAGCCGCTTCGGCTTCCTGCCCATCGTCTGGGTCGGTATCGGCCTGTCGGTGTTCCAGCAGCTCGTCGGCATCAACGTGGCGTTCTACTACTCGGCGACGCTGTGGCAGTCGGTCGGCATCGACCCGACCGACTCGTTCTTCTACTCGTTCACGACCTCGATCATCAACATCATCGGTACGGTGATCGCGATGATCCTCGTCGACCGGGTGGGCCGTCGCCCGCTGGCTCTCATCGGCTCCTGCGGCATGGCCGTCGCCCTCGCCTTCGAGGCCTGGGCCTTCTCCGCCGATCTGGTCGACGGCAAGCTCCCCACCACCCAGGGCGTGGTCGCGCTCGTCGCCGCCCACGTCTTCGTGCTCTTCTTCGCCCTCTCGTGGGGCGTCGTGGTCTGGGTCTTCCTCGGCGAGATGTTCCCGAACCGGATCCGCGCCGCCGCACTCGGCGTCGCCGCCTCCGCGCAGTGGATCGCCAACTGGGCGATCACCGCGAGCTTCCCGAGCCTCGCCGACTGGAACCTGTCCGGCACGTACATCATCTACGCCTGCTTCGCCACGCTCTCGATCCCCTTCGTCATCAAGTTCGTCAAGGAGACCAAGGGCAAGGCGCTGGAGGAGATGGGCTAACCCCCCGCTGCCCCTCTCCTCGAAAACCGTACGGCCCCGCCCGCGTCCGCGAGCGGGGCCGTACGCGTCCCGCTCCTCCTCACCCTCCGATCGCCCCGCAGAACAACCGCAGGCTGCGCCACCCCTCCTCGACGGGCATCCCGCCGCACAGCGGGTGCAGCACCAGGCTGTCCAGCTCCCCGGCCAGTCCCGCGCACGCCTCCGGTGTGACGACCCGGTAGACGCCCTCGTCCCGGAGTTCGGCCACGGTCGTCGCCTCCGAACGGACTGCCGAGCGGATGTCCTTGGACTGCCAGGAGGCGTACGTACGCGCCTCGTGCAGGAAGTGCTCCCCGTACTCGGCCCAGGTCCGGTCCGGGTCCTCGGACACGTGCAGCAGCGGTGTCTCGGCCGAGGGCATCATGCAGAAGCCCTCCGTGCCGTGCTCCGCGCGCCGCTCGTGGTAGTACGCCTCCAGCTCCGGCAGATGCGCGCTCGGGAACAGCGGCAGCCCCAGCCGGGCCGCCCGCCGTGCCGCAGCCCGCGAGCTGCCGCCCACCAGCAGCAGCGGATGCGGGCGGGTGTACGGGCGAGGGGTGACCGTGACCGTACGGCCGCGGAACTCGAACGGCTCCCCGGTCCACGCCTTCAACAGAGTCTCCAGCACTTCGTCCTGGAGGCGGCCGCGCCTGCCCCACTCGACGCCGGCCCGCTCGTACTCCTCGGGCCGGTAGCCGATCCCCGCGACCGTGACCAGGCGGCCCGCACTCAGCAGATCGAGCACCGCGATGTCCTCGGCCAGCCGCAGCGGGTCGTGCAGCGGCCCGATGACCGCGGAGACGGTGACCGCGATCCGGCGGGTGGCCCCGAAGACGGCACCGGCGAGGACGAACGGGGACGGCAGCCAGGAGTTGGCGGCCCCGTGGTGTTCCTCCGTCTGCACTGTGTCGACGCCGTTCTCGTCGGCGTACGCGGCCATGTCCAGCGCCGCGCGGTAGCGGTCCGAGAGGGACCCCGGGGTGGCGTCGGGGTCGACGAGGTTGAACCGGACGACTGTGAAGGCCATAACGTTGTCCCCCTGGGTCCTGTCTGGCGGGCCGGGCGAGGCCGGACCATAGCTGACGGGGCGTCAGAAGTGTAGGGGTGCGGCTCGTCGCCGCTCTCCGGGCCGCGGCAGCATCGCGTACAGGCCGCCCGAGACGGCGATCGTGACCGCCCAGCCCAGCCCGTTGCGTCCCGCCCAGGTCGCCGCGAGCGGGCCGGTGAACCACTCCACGCCGGTGAACAGCAGCCCCACCGAGAGGCCCGCCGCCCAGGCCGTCACCGCGCTCCACGCGAAGCCGCCCGTGTACCAGTAGGCGCTGCTCGGGGTGGTGTTCATGAGTGCCACCGGGTCGTACGCGCGCCCGCGCAGCAGATCCACGCCGAAGACGCCGATCCACGCCGAGAACGTCACCGCGAGCAGATTCAGAAAGGAGACGAGGGAATCGACGAAACTGCTCGCCACGAGCATCAGCAGCGACCCCAGAAACAGACTGATAGCGGCATTCACGCCGACGGCCCACGCGCGCGGGACCCTGAATCCCAGGGTCTGTGCGGTGAATCCGGCCGAGTACATCGACATGGCGTTGATCAGCACCATGCCGAGAACGGCGACGACCAGATAAGGAACCGAGATCCAGTCGGGCAGCAGCACTCCGATGAACGAGACCGGATCGCGGGTGAGGGCCAGCTCCGGCGTGCCCACCGCCATCACCGCACCCATCAGGACCATCGGCAGAAACACGATTCCCGCGCCGCCCACGGTCGCCACGACCATCGCACGCCCGGAAACGGTGCGCGGCAGATATCGGGTGAAGTCGGGGCCCGAGGGCGCCCAGCTGATGCCGCCTGCCGCCAGGGTGCCGATCCCGGCGATCATCGCCGATGCCGGTCCGGCCGGACGGTCCAGGACCGTCCGCCAGACCGTCGACCCGGCCAGGTGCACCAGAACCAGGACGCTGAACCCACCGAAGAGGTACGCGGACCAGACGCAGCACACCCGCAGCGCCCGTGCGCCCAGCCCCGACAGCAGGAAACTGCCCGCCACGAAGGCGAGCAGCGTCCCCATGACGAGTGTCGTGGTGCTTCGTACGCCGAAGAGCAGGTCGCCCACGGCGAGCAGGGCGTACGTGCCGGTGACCGCGTTCGCGGTCTCCCATCCCCAGCGGGCCACCCAGATCAGCGCACCGGGCGCCAGATTGCCCCGCTGGCCGAAGACGGCCCGCGAGAGCGCCATGCCCGGAGCGCCGCCGCTGCGCCCCGCGACCGAGATCAGGCCGACCATGCCGAACGAGACGACCGGAGCCGCGGCCGCGACGACGAGTACCTGCCAGAAGCTCAGTCCGTCGAGGACGACGAGCCCGGCGCCGATGGTGAGCAGCAGCACGGTCATGTTGGCTGCTGCCCAGGTGGGGAAGAGGCTCCGTGCCCGCCCCGTGCGCTCGCTGTCGGGCACGGGGTCCAGCCCACGGGTCTCCACGGCCAGGATCGTACCTTTACCGGCATTCGGTGCATAACACTCGGCTGGAATCGGGAGCGCAGGGCCTCACCCGGCCGGTGCCCGGGGTGAGGTCGCGCGTGGTCGGGCGTGCTGATCTCGCGGCTCGGGGGGTGTCGCGCGTACCCGCCCCCTGTGGAACCACGCATCCCGCCGCGGCTCCGCGGACTGACGGCGTCGATCGTCCGGCGACATCCGGAGTGGCGGGACCGCGTGATTTCCCGGAGGCGTGGACAGTGTCCGAACGATCATGGTAGACACTGTCTATGGAGCGCGAGAACTCTCTCAGGGAACGGCTGATCGACGTCGGAGTGGACCTCGTGATGACCGACGGAACCGCTTCGCTGGGGCTGCGTGAGATCGCCCGCCGGGCGGGGGTGTCGCACGGGGCGCCGCGTCGGTACTTCCCCACTCATCACGCCCTGCTCTCGGCCATCGCCCGCCGCGGTTTCGCGGATCTCGAAGGCCGGTTCGCAGCCGCGACCAGCGGCACGACATCGCCGCGCGGCCAGTTGCAGGAGATCGGGAGAACGCACGTCGGGTACGCGCTGGAGCACCGCGGCATGTTCGAGCTGATGTTCAGGCACGACCTGCTCGACAGCGGGAAACACCCCTCGGACCGGCCGCAGCTCCGGGAATCGACCCTGCCGCTGTTCGAGCTCGTCGTCGAGCTCGTCGTCCGCCTGCGGCGGGAACAGGCTGCCGCGCGGCGGCCCGGCGCGCCGGGCGAGCCCGAACCGCTGCCTGCCGTGACAGCCGCAGCTCTCTGGTCGAACCTTCACGGCCTCGCCGAACTGTGGGCCTGGGGAAGCCTCCAGCTCGCCCTTGACGCCCAGCCGCCGGGCGAAGCCTCCGGCAGCGGCCGACTCGACCGGCTCGTCGCGGCGGTGCTGGACGCTCATCTCGGGCCGATGAACCCGTGACGGCGGTAGTACGGCGACGACGCCTCGCACTCCTGGCCAGTGTGGCCGGTGCGATGATCGTCGCGCTGGACGGCACGGTACTGATGGTGGCGCAGCCCAGCCTGCAACGCGACTTCGACGCGAGCGCGGCGCAGGTCCAGTGGACCAGTACCGCCTACCTGCTCGCGGTGGCCGCGCTTCTGGTCATCGCCGGGCGCCTGGGCGACCGGTACGGACACTCGCGGATGCTGTTCGTGGGTGTGCTCGGCTTCGCGGCGGCCTCGGCCGGTATCGCGCTTGCCCCCGGGGTCGGCTGGGTGATTGCTCTGCGTGCGTTACAAGGCGTGTTCGGCGCGCTCCTCCAGCCGGCAACACTCGCACTGCTGATACTGACGTACCCGGCGGACCGGCTCGGTACGCCGGTCGCCATCCGTACCGGCGCGATCGGGGTGGCTGCGGCGGCCGGTCCGGTGCTCGGAGGTGTTCTCGTCGCGCATCTGGGCTGGCGTGCCGTGTTCTGGATCAACGTCCCCGTCGCGCTCGCCATAGCCGCCCTCACTCTCGGTGTGAGAGTGCCGGTGCCCCCACGTACCGGGACCCAGCGGCTCAACCTCACCGGCGCGGCGTTGCTCGCAACTGTGCTCGCCGTCCTGGTGCACACCCTGTCCGGCATACCGGCGCACGGATGGGCCACCGCGCCCACATGGCTCGGCCTCGCCGCCGTGGCGGGCGTCGCGGTGCTGTTCGTCGGACACGAACGCCGCACCGCGCACCCGATCGTGGCGCCGACAGTGGCGAGGTCCGTACCGGTGATGGCGTCGGCGGCGATCCTGCTGCTCACCACCGGCGGCATGTTCGGCGCGCTGTTCATGGCCACCTTCCTCCTCCAGGGCGTACTCGGGCTCGACCCCCTCGCCAGCGGTCTGAGGGCGCTCCCGCTGACCGCACTCATGGTCCTTGGCGCGCCCGTCGCGGGCGCCGCGCTGCGCCGGTACAGTCCACGCCGCACCGCGGTCTTCGGTACGGTCCTCGTCGTCCTCGGCACAGCGGGGCTTTCCCGGCTCGGCCCGGCAGGCACGTGGGCTGTCACCGGAGTGGCCTTCGCCGTCCTGGGAGCGGGATTCGCCACCGTCGTGGTCACTGCCACCGCAACCGTCGTGGGCGAGGCGCCGCCCGGGTTCGCCGGGGTTGTCGGTGGACTCAAGCAGACCGCCATGAACGTGGGTCCGGCCCTCGGGATCGCCGTCGGCGCAGGCATGATGCCGAGCCCTTCGGCTGCCGGGGCCGGGACCGCCGGCATCGCCCCGGCGGCGGGCCCCACCCTGATGGTCCTTGCCGGACTCGCAGCCCTCGCCCTGCTGCCGGCATCGCTGCTGCCGGCGCAGCCGGCCCCCCGTGCACGGAGCGGCACGGCCGCCCCTGACGATCACGACTTCCGCGCCGTTGACCCACCGGAGCGAAGCGCCGGCTGACACCGTGGCCGCTCGGTCTCCGGGGCACACCTGACGCCGGAGACAGGCGACCCGATCCGTCTGCGGGCACCATGGGCCGCATTGCACGGATCGCGAAAGACCCGCGTGTCCTGCGGACGACGCCGGTCACGGCAAGGACGGGCGAGGTCGCCAATTTGTCCGGACGGAGGCCGAAGGGCGGCCGCAGCCCCGCGCTGAAGTGGAGAAACACCGTCGGCCGCACCGGACACGCAGCTCAGAGGTGTTATGCCGGACGGACTCAGGTGGGACGTGATTGCGCGAACGCGCATCGTCACGGGTTCGCACCTTCTGCGATTCCCCATCTTTCGTGACCGATACTGGGTGGGTTATGGAATTCGTCATCCTTGCTGTAGTCATCGCCCTGGTCGCGGTCGGCGTGATCAGCGGGCTCGTGGTCAGCAGCCGCAAGAAGAAGCAGCTGCCCCCGGCACCGTCGAGCACGCCGACCATCACTCCTCCCGCCGAGCCCCATGTCGGCGAGGAGGCCGAAACGCCGCGCGACGCATCGCGCCGCACCATCGAGGAGGTCGGCCTTCCGCCCGAGGAGGCCGCCGGGGAAGCCCCGGAGTCCGCCGAGCCGGAGGCTCCCGCAGCCCCCGCGCTGGACGTTCCCGAGCCCACCGCCGGCCGTCTCGTACGGCTGCGGGCCCGCCTCGCCCGGTCGCAGAACTCCCTCGGCAAGGGGCTGCTCACGCTCCTGTCCCGGGACAACCTCGACGAGGACACCTGGGAGGAGATCGAGGACACCCTCCTCACCGCCGACGTCGGCGTCGCTCCCACCCAGGAACTGGTCGAACGGCTCCGGGAACGCGTCCGCGTCCTCGGTACCCGTACCCCCGAGGAACTGCGCAAGCTGCTGCGCGAGGAGCTCCTCACCCTCCTCGGCACCGACTTCGACCGTGCGGTCAAGACGGAGGGCGGCGCCGAAACCCCGGGCGTCGTCATGGTCGTCGGTGTCAACGGCACCGGCAAGACCACCACCACCGGCAAGCTGGCCCGGGTGCTGGTGGCCGACGGCCGCAGCGTCGTACTCGGTGCGGCCGACACCTTCCGTGCCGCCGCCGCCGATCAGCTCCAGACCTGGGGCGAGCGCGTCGGCGCCCGCACCGTGCGCGGACCCGAGGGCGGCGACCCGGCGTCGATCGCCTTCGACGCAGTGAAGGAGGGCATCGCCGAGGGCGCCGACGTCGTCCTCATCGACACGGCGGGCCGGCTGCACACCAAGACCGGGCTGATGGACGAGCTCGGCAAGGTCAAGCGGGTCGTCGAGAAGCACGGACCGCTCGACGAGATCCTGCTCGTGCTCGACGCCACCACCGGGCAGAACGGCCTGGTGCAGGCGCGGGTGTTCGCCGAGGTCGTCGACATCACCGGCATCGTCCTCACCAAGCTCGACGGCACCGCCAAGGGCGGCATCGTCATCGCCGTCCAGCGCGAGCTGGGTGTACCGGTGAAGCTGGTCGGGCTCGGCGAGGGACCGGACGATCTGGCTCCGTTCGAGCCGGAGGCGTTCGTGGACGCCCTGATCGGCGACTGAGTACCACCCCTGCAGCGAGGAGCCCGGCCGCACGCGCTGCGGCCGGGCTCCTCGCTGTGCGGGGGAGCCGACCGGGCGTTCAGCCGCGGGGGCCCAGCCGGTGACAGATGTACGCCAGCGTGCCCAGCAGCAGCCGGGCCTCGGGGGGCGCCGCCGCAGTGTCCAGGGACGGCGGGCGCAGCCAGCGGACCGGGCCCAGACCCCCCTGGTCCGACGGCGGCGCGGTGATGTGGGAGCCGGTGCCGAACGCCCGCAGGTCCAGGCCCGTGTCGTCCCAGCCCATCCGGTACAGCAGCCGGGGGAGTCCGGCGGCCGCTCCGGGCGCGACGAAGAACTGCGCCCGCCCGGCCGGGGTCACCGCCACCGGGCCCAGTGGCAGCCCCATCCGCTCCATCCGCACGAGCGCCCGGCGCCCCGCCTGTTCCGCGACATCGAGCACATCGAAGCTGCGGCCCACCGGCAGCAGCATCGCGGCACCGGGCACGTCGGCCCACGCGCGCGCCGCCGTGTCGAGCGTCGCCCCGGCCGGCACCTCCTGAGCGAGGTCCAGCGGATGGGCACCGGGGGAGGGGCAACCAGCCTCCCCGCAGGAGCAGTTGCCGTCCGCGGCCCGCGCGCCCGGCACGACCGCCCAGCCCCAAAGCCCCGTGTACTCGGCCACCGCGGTGCTCTCGGCCGCACGGCCGCGGCGCCGTGCGCCGGATCGCATCTCGCGGATGCCGCCGATCGTGAAGCCCATGCCCCCTCCAACGGGTCCGACGCACCGGTGGTTACGAGCCGGAGTGCCGTTATGGCATTCCGTCGTCCCTGGCGATCGGCGTGAGCGCGGGGTGCACCCCGGGAGTGCGAGACCCCGCGTGCGCCCTTGAGTGCGCTCTGCGCCCATCTCTGATCGCTGACTGTCAAGTGAATCGCGCCCGGCCGCGGTGGCGTTCATTCGAAGGGGTGGCGAATGGTGGCGTTTCTGCGAACGCCCTCGCCGAGCGGGTGATCGTAGGATTACCGTCGGTACGCGAAGCATGGAAGTATGTGCGCTCATGGGTATGCCGGGGGCAACCCGATTTTCTGTTCGATGGTGGGCAACCTGCATACGGGCAGCATCGGTTCGCGGCATTCTGATAGAGGTTCGCGCGACAGTATTCGGCGGATGGGGGCGTTCCAGTGAGTGGCAGCGGCGCAGGCGATTCGAATGCCGGCAAGCGCCCCAACGGGCAATTGGGATCATGGTTTGTGCGCAGCGGCTGGTCGAAGGGCGAGCTGGCCCGGCAGGTGAACCGCAGAGCGCGGCAGATGGGCGCCCACCACATCAGCACCGACACCTCGCGGGTGCGGCGCTGGCTCGACGGTGAGCAGCCGCGCGAACCGATCCCGCGCATCCTGTCCGAGCTGTTCTCCGAGCGCTTCGGTTCCGTCGTCGCCGTCGAGGACCTGGGGCTGCGCGCCGCCCACCAGGCACCCTCCGTGGCCGGCGTCGATCTGCCCTGGGCGGGCCCCCAGACCGTCGCCCTGCTCAGCGAGTTCTCCCGCAGCGACCTGATGCTCGCCCGCCGCGGGTTCCTCGGCAGCTCGCTCGCGCTCGCCGCCGGGCCTGCCCTCATCGAACCCATGCAGCGCTGGCTGGTGCCCGTCGCGTCCGGCGGATCAGTCGAGCCGGAGTCGGCCGACGCCGCCCGCCGCCCCTCCCGGCTCTCCGGACCCGAGCTCGACCTGCTGGAGTCCACCACCGCGATGTTCCGCCAGTGGGACGCCCAGTGCGGCGGCGGGCTGCGCCGCAAGGCCGTCGTCGGCCAGCTCCACGAGGTCACCGACCTGCTCCAGGAACCGCAGCCGGCCGCCACCGCGAAGCGCCTCTTCCGCTGCGCCGCCGAACTGGCCGAACTGGCGGGCTGGATGAGCTACGACGTCGGCCTCCAGCCCACCGCCCAGAAGTACTTCGTGCTCGCCCTGCACGCCTCCAAGGAGGCCGGCGACAAGCCACTGGGCTCGTACGTCCTGTCCAGCATGAGCCGCCAGATGATCCACCTCGGCCGCCCCGACGACGCACTCGAGCTCATCCACCTCGCGCAGTACGGCAGCCGCGACTGCGCCACCGCGCGGACCCAGGCCATGCTGTATGCGATGGAAGCCCGCGCCTACGCCAACATGGGCCAGCCCAGCAAGTGCAAGCGAGCCGTCCGGATGGCCGAGGACACCTTCCTCGACGCGGGGATCGACGGCGAGCCCGAACCCGACTGGATCCGCTTCTTCTCCGAGGCCGAGCTCAACGGCGAGAACTCCCACTCCTACCGTGACCTGGCCTATGTGGCCGGACGCAGCCCCACGTACGCATCGCTCGCCGAACCCGTCATGCGCAGGGCGGTCGAGCTCTTCGGCGAGGACGACGAGCACCAGCGGTCGTACGCACTCAATCTGGTCGGCCTGGCCACCGTCCACCTCCTCAAGCGCGAGCCCGAGGAGTCCACCGTGCTGGCCGAGCAGGCGCTGCGCGTCGCCAAGAAGGTCCGCTCGGAACGCGTCAACACCCGGCTTCGCAAGACCGTCGACACCGCGGCCAGGGACTTCGGGGACATTCCCGAGGTCGCCCGGCTCACCGACCTTCTCAGCGCACAGCTGCCCGAGACCGCCGAAGCGGTCTGAGGCGTGTTCTGAAGGTCCCGCCTGCCCCGGCCACGGCAACCACCCCGCACCGACCGACTTCGGCTCCCCCGATTGCCTGGTCAGCGGGTGGTCGCCGTGGCCGGTTCGTGTGGTCGTTCCCCTGCCGGAGCGTCGTAACCGCACCGTATGCGGCTCCGGCCGCAGAGTAGGCCCGAGCGCGGGTACGGCACGGGTGGTTCATGGGGACGTAACACGGTGGTCCTCTTAGTCACTGCGGCGAAACATCGTGTGGCATCGGCGGAAACGGCGCTGGGCGAATCTCATGGCGCATAACCGGCCCGCACCTTTTCCCCAGTGGTCCCGCACGTGGTTACGCCCCACCGCCCCCGCACGCGGCCGCACCGACGACGAGGAGACGCCGATGCCCCCAGGCATCACGACGCTTGCAGCAGACGCCCCGACGCTGTCTGCCGCCAACACCGGGTTCATGCTCATCTGTTCGGCCCTGGTGATGCTCATGACCCCGGCCCTGGCCTTCTTCTACGGAGGCATGGTCCGCGTCAAGAGCACCCTCAACATGCTGATGATGAGCTTCATCAGCCTCGGGATCGTCACGATCCTGTGGGTGCTCTACGGATTCAGCCTCGCCTTCGGCACCGACGCCGGCTCGATCATCGGATGGAGCCAGGACTTCGTCGGCCTCAGCGGGATCGGCGTCACGGAACTCTGGGACGGCTACACCATCCCGGTGTACGTCTTCGCCGTGTTCCAGCTGATGTTCGCCGTGCTCACCCCGGCCCTGATAAGCGGTGCCCTCGCCGACCGGGTCAAGTTCACCTCGTGGGCGCTCTTCATCACCCTCTGGGTCACCGTCGTCTACTTCCCGGTCGCGCACTGGGTCTGGGGCGCGGGCGGCTGGCTCTTCGAGCTCGGCGTCATCGACTTCGCCGGCGGTACCGCCGTCCACATCAACGCGGGTGCCGCGGCCCTCGGCGTGATCCTCGTCATCGGCAAGCGCGTCGGCTTCAAGAAGGACCCGATGCGGCCGCACAGCCTGCCGCTCGTCATGCTCGGCGCCGGTCTGCTCTGGTTCGGCTGGTTCGGCTTCAACGCCGGCTCGTGGCTTGGCAACGACGACGGCGTCGGCGCGGTCATGTTCGTCAACACACAGGTCGCCACCGCCGCGGCGATGCTCGCCTGGCTCGGCTACGAGAAGCTTCGCCACGGCTCCTTCACCACGCTCGGTGCCGCCTCCGGCGCCGTCGCCGGACTCGTCGCCATCACCCCGGCGGGCGGCGCGGTCAGCCCGCTCGGTGCCATCGCCGTCGGTGCCATCGCCGGTGTGCTGTGCGCCATGGCGGTCGGTCTCAAGTACAAGCTCGGCTACGACGACTCCCTGGACGTCGTCGGCGTCCACCTCGTCGGCGGTGTCGTCGGCTCCCTGCTCATCGGCTTCTTCGCCACCGGCGGAGTCCAGTCCGACGCCAAGGGCCTCTTCTACGGCGGCGGTCTCGACCAGCTCGGCAAGCAGGCCGTCGGTGTCTTCGCGGTCCTCGCGTACTCTCTGGTCGTCTCCGCGATCCTCGCCTTCCTGCTCGACAAGACGATCGGGATGCGGGTCGAGGAGGACGACGAGGTCTCCGGTATCGACCAGGTCGAGCACGCCGAGACGGCGTACGACTTCAGCGGCGCCGGCGGCGGTGCGGCCTCGCGCACCGCACCTCCCGCGCCCGGCACCACGGCAGCCCCGACGAACAAGAAGGTGGACGCATGAAGCTCATCACCGCAGTCGTGAAGCCCCACCGGCTTGACGAGATCAAGGAGGCCCTCCAGGCCTTCGGCGTCCAGGGCCTCACGGTCACGGAAGCCAGCGGCTACGGGCGTCAGCGCGGCCACACCGAGGTCTACCGGGGTGCCGAGTACACCGTCGACCTCGTCCCGAAGATCCGCATCGAGGTCCTGGTCGAGGACGAGGACTCCGAACAGCTCATCGACGTCGTCGTGAAGGCCGCCCGGACCGGCAAGATCGGTGACGGCAAGGTCTGGAGCGTCCCGGTCGAGACCGCGATCCGCGTACGCACCGGGGAACGCGGCCCGGACGCACTCTGACCGACTGTTCCGCATACGGAAAGGCAGCTGGGTGACGAGCACCGAAGTGACCACCGAATCCGAGGACTCGGGACCCAGCGGCTACGCGGCGGCCCGGCTGCGCCTTCTCCAGGAGAAGGCGCAGTCCGGGCCGCCGCGCCGTGCGGCCCTCGCCTCGCTCACCGACGAGTGGCTGACCGCCCTCTTCACCGCCGCGGCCGAACAGGCCGGCGTCCGGGGCGCCGCCCTCGTCGCCGTCGGCGGCTACGGCCGCGGCGAGCTCTCCCCGCGCAGCGACCTCGACCTCCTCCTCCTGCACGACGGCAGCGCCGACGCCGGAGCGGTCGCGGCCCTCGCCGACCGCGTCTGGTACCCCGTCTGGGACCTGGGCCTCGCCCTCGACCACTCCGTACGCACCCCGGCCGAAGCCCGCAAGACGGCCGGGGAGGACCTCAAGGTCCAGCTCGGCCTGCTCGACGCCCGGCCCGTCGCCGGGGACCTCGGACTCGTCGCCTCCCTGCGCACCGCGATCCTCGCCGACTGGCGGAACCTCGCCCCCAAGCGCCTGCCCGCCCTCGACGAGCTCTGCCGCGAACGGGCCGAGCGCCAGGGCGAGCTCCAGTTCCTCCTGGAACCCGACCTCAAGGAGGCCCGGGGCGGACTGCGAGACGCCACCGCTCTGCGCGCCGTGGCCGCCTCCTGGGTCGCCGACGCCCCCCGCGAAGGCCTCGCCGAGGCCCGCCGGGTCCTCCTCGACGCCCGCGACGCCCTCCACCTCACGACCGGCCGTGCCACCGACCGCCTGGCCCTCCAGGAGCAGGACCAGGTCGCCGCCTCCCTCGGCCTTCTCGACGCCGACGCGCTGCTGCGCCAGGTGTACGAGGCCGCACGCACCGTCTCGTACGCCACCGACGTCACCTGGCGCGAGGTCAACCGGGTGCTGCGGGCCCGTTCGGTCCGCCCCCGGCTGCGCGCCATGCTCGGCGGCGGGAGGGCCCCGGCCACCGACCGCACCCCGCTCGCCGACGGCGTCGTCGAGGCCGACGGCGAGGTCGTCCTCGCCCGCACGGCCCGGCCCGAACGCGACCCGGTCCTCGTCCTGCGCGCCGCCGCGGCCGCTGCCCAGTCCGAGCTGCCGCTCTCCCGCCACGTCGTACGCCACCTCGCCACCGCAGCCAAGCCGCTGCCGGTGCCCTGGCCGGCCGAGGCCCGGGAGGAACTCGTCACGCTCCTCGGCGCGGGCGAGGCGACCGTCCCCGTCTGGGAGGCCCTGGAAGCGGAGGGGCTCATCACCCGGCTCCTGCCCGACTGGGAACGGGTCCACTGCCGGCCCCAGCGCAACCCCGTCCACACCTGGACCGTCGACCGCCACCTCGTCGAGGCGGCCGTCCGCGCCTCCTCCCTCACCCGCCGCGTCGGCCGGCCCGACCTCCTGCTCGTCGCCGCGCTGCTCCACGACATCGGAAAGGGCTGGCCGGGCGACCACTCCGTCGCCGGTGAGGTCATCGCCCGCGACATGGCCGCCCGGATCGGCTTCGACCAGCACGACGTGGGCGTCATCGCCACCCTCGTACGTCACCATCTGCTGCTCATCGAGACCGCCACCCGCCGCGACCTCGACGACCCGGCCACCGTCCGCTCCGTCGCCACCGCCGTGGGGAGCGCAGCCACCCTGGAGCTCCTGCACGCACTCACCGAGGCCGACGCGCTCGCCACCGGGCCCGCCGCCTGGTCCACCTGGCGCGCCTCCCTCGTCGCCGACCTCGTCAAACGCGTCGCGGCGGTCCTCGCCGGCGAGGCGCCCGATGAACCGGAGCCCGCGGCGCCCAGCGCCGAACAGGAGCGCCTGGCCATCGAGGCCCTGCGCACAGGTGAACCGGTCCTCGCCCTGCACGCCCAGGCGGAGACCCCGCACGAGGACGGCGGCCCCGAACCCGTCGGCGTCGAACTCCTCATCGCCCTCCCGGACCGGCCCGGCGTCCTCCCCGCCGCCGCCGGGGTCCTCGCCCTGCACCGCCTCACCGTCCGCGCCGCGGACCTGCGGGCCGTGGAGCTACCCACCGAACTCGGCGAGACCGCGGACCTGCTGCTGCTCAGCTGGCGTGTCGCGGCCGAGTACGGCTCCCTGCCCCAGGCCGCCCGGCTGCGCGCCGACCTCGTACGCGCCCTGGACGGCTCTCTGGACATCCGGGCCCGCCTGGCCGAGCGGGAGGCCGCCTACCCGAGGCGCCGCGGGGTGAAGGCCCCGCCGCCGAGGGTGACGGTCGCGGCCGCCGGTTCGCAGCTGGCCACGGTGATCGAGGTACGCGCCCAGGATGCCCCCGGCCTGCTGCACCGGATCGGCCGGGCGCTGGAACAGAGCGCGGTACGGGTGCGCAGCGCGCACGTGTCAACGCTGGGGGCGAACGCGGTGGACACGGTCTACGTCACGGACGCGGAGGGCGATCCGCTCTCCGCGGAGCGGGCCGCGGAGCTGGCCCGGGAGATCGAGAAGGCGCTCGGCTGAGCCGGACGCCGGGGAACGCGGAGCCCCGGTCCTGCACGTAAACCGGGCGAGGGCTTTGCGTTCCCCGGCGTCCGGATACCCTGGGGGACGACTACCTGCCCCCGCCCCCGACCCTGAGGACCGACGAGCGCCGTGTTCGATACTCTCTCCGACCGCCTTGCCGCGACTTTCAAGAACCTCAGGGGCAAGGGCCGCTTGTCCGAGGCGGACATCGACGCCACGGCTCGCGAGATCCGTATCGCCCTGCTGGAAGCCGATGTCGCGCTCCCCGTCGTCCGGTCCTTCATCGCCAAGGTCAAGGAGCGGGCGCGCGGCGTCGAGGTCTCCCAGGCGCTGAACCCCGCGCAGCAGATGATCAAGATCGTCAACGAGGAGCTCGTCTCCATCCTCGGTGGCGAGACCCGTCGGCTGCGGTTCGCGAAGACCGCGCCCACCGTGATCATGCTGGCCGGCCTCCAGGGCGCCGGTAAGACGACCCTCGCCGGAAAGCTCGGCGTCTGGCTCAAGGGCCAGGGCCATTCCCCGCTGCTCGTCGCCTGTGACCTCCAGCGCCCCAACGCCGTGAACCAGCTGAGCGTCGTCGCCGACCGTGCCGGTGTCGCGGTGTACGCGCCGGAGCCGGGCAACGGCGTCGGTGACCCGGTCCAGGTCGCCAAGGACTCGATCGAGTACGCCCGGACCAAGCAGTTCGACGTCGTCGTCGTCGACACCGCCGGCCGCCTCGGTATCGACCAGGAGCTGATGCAGCAGGCCGCGGACATCCGCGACGCCGTCAACCCCGACGAGATCCTCTTCGTCGTCGACGCGATGATCGGCCAGGACGCGGTCAACACCGCCGAGGCCTTCCGCGACGGCGTCGGCTTCGACGGCGTGGTGCTCTCCAAGCTCGACGGCGACGCCCGCGGTGGTGCGGCCCTGTCGATCGCCCACGTCACGGGCAAGCAGATCATGTTCGCGTCGAACGGTGAGAAGCTCGAGGACTTCGACGCCTTCCACCCCGACCGCATGGCGTCACGCATCCTCGACATGGGTGACCTGCTCACCCTGATCGAGCAGGCGGAGAAGACCTTCAGCCAGGAAGAGGCCGCTCAAATGGCCTCCAAGCTGGCGTCCAGCAAGGGCGGGAAGGACTTCACGCTCGACGACTTCCTGGCCCAGATGGAGCAGGTCCGGAAGATGGGCTCCATCTCCAAGCTGCTCGGGATGCTGCCCGGCATGGGGCAGATCAAGGACCAGATCAACAACATCGACGAGCGCGACGTCGACCGCACCGCAGCCATCATCAAGTCGATGACCCCGAAGGAGCGCGCCGAGCCGACGATCATCAACGGCTCGCGGCGTGCCCGTATCGCCAAGGGTTCCGGTGTCGAGGTCAGCGCCGTGAAGAACCTGGTCGAGCGGTTCTTCGAGGCCCGCAAGATGATGTCGAAGATGGCACAGGGCGGCGGCATGCCGGGGATGCCCGGGATGCCGGGCATGGGCGGCGGCCCCGGTCGGCAGAAGAAGCAGGTCAAGCAGGCCAAGGGCAAGCGCAAGAGCGGTAACCCGATGAAGCGCAAGGCCGAGGAGCAGGCCGAGGCGGCCCGCCGCGAACAGGCGGCCCAGGGCGGCGCGCTCGGTCTGCCGGCCGGTCAGGAAGCCAAGAACTTCGAGCTGCCGGACGAGTTCAAGAAGTTCATGGGCTGAGCAGCCCGCCGAGTCACGTCCCGAGGGGGCGCCCGCTTCACGGCGGGCGCCCCCTCGGGCGTGTGCGCGAGGGGGCGAGGTCCCTCCATGGGCCCAGCGGACCGCCGCTCCGAGGGCTTCGCCCGCATATCTCCCTTAATGTCGGCTCAATGGCTGTCGGCAGAGGAGACCGCGTGACCAATCCCGTACCTCCCCGCGACCGCACCGACCAGCCCTGGCGCTCCGAGGGCGCGCCGAAGCCACCGCCACCGGGCCGGAAGATGCCGGGAGGCTGGGGCGGACTCCTGCTGACCGCGCTGGCCGTGTATCTGATCGCCAATCTGGTGCTGTCGTTCTTCAACGGAAAGAACGAGCCGACGATCGCCTACACGGAGTTCAGCAAGCAGGTCACCTCCGGCAACGTCTCCAAGATCTACTCCAAGGGCGATGCCATCCAGGGGCAGCTGAAGAAGGAGGCGAAGGTCCCGGGCAGCGACGAGAAGTACACCAAGTTCGTCACCCAGCGGCCCGCCTTCGCCGATGACAACCTCTGGGGGGAGCTGGTCAAGGACAACGTCACGGTCACCGCCGAACCGGTCGTCCAGGAGCGCAGCTTCCTCGCCAACCTGCTGATCTCGCTGGCACCGATGCTGTTGCTCGTCCTGCTGTGGGTGTTCATCGCCCGGCGGATGTCGCGCGGTGGGATGGGTGGCGGAATGGGCGGCTTCGGCCGCAAGGCCCCGCCCAAACCGGTCGAGCTGGAGGGGGACCGGCGTACGACGTTCAAGGACGTGGCGGGCATCGACGAGGTGGAGGGGGAGCTCAACGATGTCGTCGACTTCCTGAAGAACCCGGATGCCTACCGGAGGATGGGCGCCAGGATGCCCGGGGGAGTGCTGCTCGCGGGCCCTCCCGGCACCGGCAAGACGCTGCTGGCGAGAGCGGTTGCGGGAGAGGCGGAGGTGCCGTTCTTCTCGGCCTCGGCATCCGAGTTCATCGAGATGATCGTGGGCGTCGGCGCGGGCCGGGTCCGGGAGCTCTTCGCCGAGGCGCGCAAGGTCGCCCCCGCCATCGTGTTCATCGACGAGATCGACACCATCGGACGGGCCCGCGGCGGCGGCTCGGGCATGGGCGGGCACGACGAGCGCGAGCAGACGCTCAACCAGATCCTCACGGAGATGGACGGCTTCTCCGGCTCCGAGGGTGTGGTGGTGCTCGCGGCCACCAACCGCGCCGACGTACTCGACCCGGCGCTCACCCGGCCCGGCCGCTTCGACCGGATTGTCCAGGTCAGCCCGCCGGACAAGAACGGCCGGGAGGCGATTCTGGAGATCCACACCCGGAAGATCCCGATGGCCGGGGACGTGGACCTGGCCCAGGTGGCCCGTACGACCCCGGGAATGACCGGCGCCGATCTCGCCAACCTCGCCAACGAAGCAGCGCTCCTCGCCGTGAAGCGGGGGCAGCCGGAGGTGAACGGCGCCGATTTCTCGGACGCGCTGGAGAAGGTCCAGCTGGGGGCGGAGCGCTCGCTCGTCATGTCGGACGAGGAGCGCCGCCGGACGGCGTTCCACGAAAGCGGGCACGCGCTGCTGGGCATGCTCCAGCCGGGCTCGGACCCGGTCCGCAAGGTCACCATCGTGCCGCGCGGCCGGGCGCTGGGCGTCACCCTCTCGACGCCGGACGCCGACAAGTACGCGTACACCGAGGAGTACCTGCGCGGCCGGATCATCGGCGCGCTCGGCGGCATGGCGGCCGAGCAGGTGGTGTTCGGCGTCATCACCACCGGTGCGGAGAGCGATCTGGAGCAGGTGACCAACCTGGCCAGGGGCATGGTGGGCCGCTGGGGCATGAGCCACAAGGTCGGCCGGCTCACGGCGATCCCGGGTGATGCACAGCAGGCGTACGGACTCTCGGCAGCACCGGCGACGCTGGACGCGGTGGACGGTGAGATGCGGCGCATCGTCGACGAGTGCTACGAGGAGGCATGCCGGCTGCTGCGTGAGAACCGGGACCGGCTGGACTCCCTGGCCACGGCGCTGCTGGCGAACGAGACCCTGGACGAAGCGGACGCCTACCGGGCGGCCGGGATCACCCGGCTGATGAAGTAGCCGCTTCGATGGCGACGGGCGGGTACGGAGCGACTCCCGGGGCCGGCCCGGCGTGACTCCGGAGGGCAGGCCCGCGCGGACCTGCCCTCCGGAGTCACGCGGCGTGAAGTTCTGCGGCGTGAGGTTCTGCGGCGTGAGGTTCTGGAGGACGCGGGGCTTCTGTGCCGTGAGGTCCCGCGTCGTGAGGTCCTACGTCGTGCAGACGAGGTAGCGGAACACGTTGGGCATCCAGACCGTGCCGTCCCGGCGCAGGTGCGGATGCAGGGCCTCCGCCACCTCCTTCTCCACCTGGGACCGGTCCGTCGCCTCCACCGCGGCGTCGAAGAGCCGCGTCGACAGCAGGCCGCGTACGGCGCTGTCGACGTCCGCGTAGCCGAACGGGCACGCCACCCGCCCCGAACCGTCCGGCTTCAGCCCCGCCCGGAACGCCACGTTCTCCAGATCGTCCCGCCGCGCTCCGCGCCGGCTCGCGGCCCGCGGTGTTCCCGAGCCCTCCGCCAGCCGGGTCGCCACACGCAGTACGGCATCGGTGGCGCACCGCTCGGGCGGCCCCCAGCCGGTCAGGACGACCGTGCTGCGCCGGCCGGCCGGGGGCACCGCGGTGCCGAGCGTCCGCACCAGTTCCTCCCCGTCGTCGGGGGAGCAGCCGATCGGGGTGAACGCGGTGATCAGGTTGTAGGGCTCGTGGCCGGCCGCCGTGCCCGGGAGGGACTCCAGGAGCTGCGGTCCGGCGGTCCCGGGCACGTGCTCGTACTCCGGGCCGGCCAGCAGCCGGATCCGGGCGAGCGCCAGACGTTCGAGGTCGGGGTCGACCCCGGTGACGCGTGCCCCGCGGCCGGCCGCGATCAGCAGCGCGAGTCCGGAGCCGCAGCCGAGCGAGAGCATCTGCGTGGCGGGTCCGACTTCGAGCCGTGTGTACACCGCCTCGTAGAGCGGCGCGAGCATCCGCTCCTGGATCTCGGCCCAGTCACGGGCGCGGGAGCCGGTGTCCACGGGCGCGGACGACTTCGCCTGCGTGTGGTGCCGGACGAGCGTTGGTGTCATGGAATGCGCCCCAATCCGCCGAGATGCCGGTCATACCGATGGGTCGTACCTGATGGACGATCTCCCCGTGGCCGTACGTCCGCGCTTCCCCCGTATGCCAGAGAACTGCGCATCGGCCGCCGCGGCCAGGGGTCTGCGGGCCATGGTTGCCCGCGGCGGTGGCCGGCGATGCGCCCGGACCGGAACGCCTGCAGGGCGTCGCGGCCCGGGGGTTGTGCTTCCCGTGCTGCGGTCCCAGTCTCACCCGGCGCGCGGGGGTGGGCACGTCGAGCGCTCGGCGCCGGGCCACGCGGGGGCTGCGGCGCTGCTCGGGGGAGGGACGAGGGGGCGGGCGGTGCGCCGGGTACTGTCGGTTACCGCGCCCGGCGCCCGCACCGGCAGTGGGGGGCGTACGCGCTGTCTACGCGCTCGGGCGTACGCGGCGCTACGTACCACCTTGGTGCGAGCTGTGAGTCTTCTCCGCAGATCAGCGCACCCGCCCTCGTCAGGACGCATGAATGGCAACTGACTGGTACGTGCAAAATATTTGGGATGGCCCGGAATCGGAACACCGGGGCACTCGCGCTCGTTGTCACGACGTGAGCACGACACCACCTGTACTTGCCGCAGAGCTGGCACAGGCGTGGGCCGACATTCAGCGGTACCACTCCGAGCTGCCCGATCTAGCCGCGCCCGAGTCCCTGATCGGAGAGTCCTCGTCCGCCTGTGGCGCCGAACTCTCCTTCGAGCGACTGCTCCATGAGGCAGTCCATGGCATTGCCGCCGCCCGAGGTGTCCGCGACACCTCGCGCGCCGGCCGATACCACAACCGTCGATTCCTCGCGATCGCCGAGGAGCTGGGCCTCGATCACGCCGAGGAGCCCCACCCCAGCAGTGGCTTCTCGCTGGTCACGCTCAACCCCGAAGCCAAGCGCCGGTACCGGCCGACGATGGAACGGCTGCAGCGCGCCCTCAAGGCGCACAGCGTCGCCACCGCAGCCGACACCAAGCGCTCCTTCCGCGGGCCCGCGGCCCGGCACGGCTCCTCCGGAGGAGGCGTGCGGGTCAAGGCCGTCTGCGACTGCGGTCGCAATGTGCGCGTCGTCCCGTCGGTCCTCGCGCAGGCGCCGATCGTCTGCGGTGGCTGCGGAAAGCCGTTCCGGATCCCGGAAGCAGTGGTCGCGGTGGGGTGAGGCGATGTGGTGTGGCACAATGGCTAGCTGTACTCGACAGTCGCATAGGACCCCTCTCTCCTCCGGCTGACGCGTCCATCGGGCACTCCGAGTACCGCAACCCCACGTGGCATCTTGTTGTGCCCAACCACGTCATAGACCAGGAGACACCACTTCCGTGGCAGTCAAGATCAAGCTGAAGCGTCTGGGCAAGATCCGTTCGCCTCACTACCGCATCGTCGTCGCCGACTCCCGTACCCGCCGTGATGGTCGGGCCATCGAGGAGATCGGCCTGTACCACCCGGTGCAGAACCCCTCGCGCATCGAGGTCAACGCAGAGCGCGCGCAGTACTGGCTCTCCGTCGGCGCCCAGCCGACCGAGCCGGTTCTCGCCATCCTGAAGCTCACCGGTGACTGGCAGGCGCACAAGGGCCTCCCGGCCCCCGCGCCGCTGCTGCAGCCGGAGCCCAAGCCTGACAAGCGCGCCCTGTTCGAGGCCCTCACCAAGGACGCCGGCGAGGAGTCCAAGGGCGAGGCCATCACGCAGAAGGCGAAGAAGGCCGACAAGAAGGCGGACGAGGCTGCTGACGCAGCTGCGCCCGCCGAGTCGACCGAGGCCTGAGCATGCTCGAGGAGGCTCTCGAGCACCTCGTGAAAGGCATCGTTGACAACCCCGACGACGTGCAGGTCGCCTCGCGTGATCTGCGCCGTGGACGCGTGCTCGAGGTTCGGGTTCATCCCGATGACCTCGGCAAGGTGATCGGCCGTAACGGCCGCACCGCACGTGCGCTGCGTACCGTCGTGGGCGCCATCGGCGGCCGTGGTATCCGCGTCGACCTCGTCGATGTGGATCAGGTTCGCTGACAGAGTTGAACACCGGCACGGGCCGGGGAGGGCCATGCGCCCACCCCGGCCCGTCGTCGTACGACAGGAGAGACACAAGGTGCAGTTGGTAGTCGCGCGGATCGGTCGCGCCCACGGCATCAAGGGTGAGGTCACCGTCGAGGTGCGCACGGACGAGCCGGAGCTCCGGCTCGGGCCCGGCGCCGTACTGGCCACCGAGCCGGCCTCGACGGGGCCGCTGACGATCGAGACCGGCCGGGTGCACAGCGGCAGGCTGCTGCTGCGATTCGAGGGCGTACGGGACCGTACGGCCGCCGAGGCGCTGCGTAACACGCTGCTGATCGCCGATGTGGATCCGGAGGAGCTCCCGGAGGATCCGGAGGAGTTCTACGACCATCAGCTGATGGACCTGGACGTGGTCCTCGCCGACGGCACCGAGATCGGCCGGATCACCGAGATCACGCACCTGCCGTCCCAGGACCTCTTCATCGTGGAGCGTCCCGACGGCACCGAGGTCATGATCCCGTTCGTCGAGGAGATCGTCGGCGAGATCGACCTGGAGGAGCAGCGCGTGGTGATCACGCCGCCGCCGGGTCTGATCGACGAGAGCCAGGCGATCGTGGTGTCCACGCGTGACGAGGAGGCGGCGGCCGAGTCCGGGGCCGGGTCTTCCGAGGAGGGTTCCACCGAACCCGGGAAAGACGTCTGATGCGGCTCGACGTCGTCACGATCTTCCCCGAGTACCTGGAACCGCTGAACGTCTCGCTCGTGGGCAAGGCCCGTGCCCGCGGACGCCTCGGTGTGCATGTGCACGATCTGCGGGAGTGGACGTACGACCGCCACAACACGGTCGACGACACCCCCTACGGCGGTGGTCCCGGCATGGTCATGAAGACCGAGCCGTGGGGCGACGCGCTGGACGAGGTCCTGGCGGACGGGTACGAGTCCGGGGCGCACTCCCCGGTGCTCGTGGTGCCCACGCCGAGCGGCCGGCCCTTCGGCCAGGAGCTGGCCGTCGAGCTTTCCGAGCGGCCCTGGCTGATCTTCACCCCGGCCCGCTACGAGGGCATCGACCGGCGGGTGACGGAGGAGTATGCCACCAGGATGCCGGTCGTCGAGGTGTCCATCGGCGACTACGTGCTGGCCGGCGGTGAAGCCGCGGTGCTGGTGATCACGGAGGCGGTGGCCCGGCTGCTGCCCGGCGTACTCGGCAACGCCGAATCGCACCGGGACGACTCCTTCGCGCCCGGGGCGATGGCCAACCTGCTGGAGGGTCCCGTCTACACCAAGCCGCCCGAGTGGCGTGGCCGGGGGATCCCGGACGTACTGCTCAGCGGCCATCACGGGCGGATCGCGCGCTGGCGCCGGGACGAGGCCTTCCGTCGAACCGCACTCAACCGGCCCGATCTGATCGAGCGTTGCGAGGCGACGGCCTTCGACAAGAAGGACCGCGAGATGCTCTCCATCCTCGGCTGGTCACCGGAGCCCGGCGGCCGATTTTGGCGCAGGCCCCAAGCCGTGGAACAATAGGCGACTGCTGTACGTCCGCGTGCGCCCCTGCCACAGGGGGAAAGACGCCCGTCCGACGCGATCAGCACCCCGAACTCATCACACTCTCCCGTCGATGACCTGTGGCATCGGCGAAGAAAGCAGACACCATGGCTTCCCTGCTCGATGACGTCAACGCCGCATCGCTGCGTACCGACGTCCCGGCGTTCCGCCCCGGCGACACCGTCAACGTCCACGTCCGCGTGATCGAGGGCAACCGCTCCCGTATCCAGCAGTTCAAGGGCATTGTCATCCGTCGCCAGGGTGCGGGCATCAGCGAGACCTTCACGGTCCGCAAGGTCTCCTTCAGCGTCGGCGTCGAGCGCACCTTCCCGGTGCACAGCCCGATCTTCGAGAAGATCGAGCTCGTCACCCGCGGTGACGTCCGTCGCGCCAAGCTGTACTTCCTCCGTGAGCTGCGCGGCAAGGCCGCGAAGATCAAGGAGAAGCGCGACCGCTGAGCTGACTCCCTCGTCCACAGGACGGCCGGATAAGCTCTGGCCCCGATGGACACGGAAGCAAAGCCCCAGGAGCGCGACCGCTCCTCCGCACCCGCTACGGGACCGGAGGAGAGGTCGCGCTCTTCGCGTATCCCGAGCCGGTGGGCTGCCTCGATGTCGTGGCGCCGAACCCTTGCGCTCGGTGCCGTCTGCTCGGTCGCTGTGCTCCTCTTCAGCAACTTCGTGGTGCAGCCCTTCCTGATCCCCAGTGGCTCGATGGAGTCCACGCTGCAGGTCGGGGACCGGGTGCTCGTCAACAAATTGGCGTACCGTTTCGGCTCCGTACCTCAGCGCGGCGACGTGGTGGTGTTCGACGGCACCGGCTCGTTCGTCCAGGAGACGCCGCCCGAGAACCCCGTGACCGGGCTGCTGCGCGGCGCGGCGGCTTCGCTCGGGCTCGCGGAGCCCGCCGAGACCGACTTCGTGAAGCGAGTGGTGGGCGTGGGGGGTGACCGGGTGGTCTGCTGCGACAAACGCGGAAGGGTCGAGGTGAACGGTCGGGCCGTGGACGAGGACTACCTGTTCGCGGGGGACACGGCGTCCCGGGTGCCCTTCGACATCGTCGTGCCGGACGGCACGCTGTGGATGATGGGCGACCACCGGAGCAATTCCCGTGACTCCCGCGATCACCTGGGTGAGCCGGGCGGCGGCATGGTGCCCGTCGACAAGGTGATCGGCCGCGCCGACTGGTTCGGCTGGCCGCTGGGCCGTCTGGGGTCCGTTCCGGACACCGACGCATTCGACGGAATCCCGGCGCCCGGTCCGGCGCATGGGTAACCGCGGGCGGAGGCACGACGCCGCGGATCCGGAGATTCCGCTGCCCACCGGCACCCGGCCGACGGCCGCGCGCTCGCTGCCCACTCGCGCCGAGCGGCGCAAGCTGGCCCGCAAGGTGAAGCGGAAGCGGCGCAGGTCGGCGGTGAGGGAGATACCCCTGCTCATCACCGTCGCACTGGTGATCGCGCTCGTCCTCAAGACCTTTCTGGTCCAGGCCTTCGTGATTCCGTCGGGGTCGATGGAACAGACCATCCGGATCGGTGACCGGGTGCTCGTCGACAAGCTGACGCCCTGGTTCGGCTCCAAGCCGCAGCGTGGCGACGTCGTCGTGTTCAAGAATCCTTCGGACTGGCCGCCGCCGAACCCGGTGGGGGAAGTCGAGGAGTCACCTGTCGTCATCAAGCAGGTGAAGGAGGTGCTGACCTTCATCGGGCTGCTCCCCTCCGACGACGAGCAGGATCTGATCAAGCGGGTGGTCGCTGTCGGCGGTGACACGGTGAGGTGCTGCGAGAAGGACGGCAGGCTCATCGTCAACGGGGTCGCGGTCGACGAGCCCTACGTCTTTCCCGGCGATTCGCCCTCCACGATCAAATTCGAGGTAAAGGTTCCAGCCGGAAGAATCTTCGTGATGGGGGACCATCGCTCCAATTCTGCCGATTCGCGATTCCACCTGGACAAGACGGGTAACGGCACGGTTTCCGAGGATGCGGTCGTGGGACGGGCCGTGGTGATCGCCTGGCCCTTCGGGCACTGGCATGAACTGGAGGAACGTTCGACGTTCTCCTCCGTCCCGGACGCGCGCGCCGGGACGGCGGCTGCCCCCGGACCGTCGAATAGTGTGTCCCCGGATCCCAACGGAATGATCCGGCTCCCGACCCCTGCGGAACTCCCGCTCGTTATGGGAGTGGTGGGCCTGCACCGGCTAGGGCGCAGGCGGTGGCACGGAATAAGGAGTGGATGTGGGGGATTTGGCGGTCGGCGCACGATCCGGACACGGCGAACCCGAGGACCGGCCGGACAAACCGGGGAATGCCGAGCCCGCCGGGACGACGGCGGACTCGACGGAGAGTGACGTCGGCTCATCGAGCGGCGGCAGCACGGCGCAGAAGAAGCCCCGCTCCTTCTGGAAGGAGCTGCCCCTCCTCATCGGTATCGCGCTCATCCTCGCGCTGCTGATCAAGACGTTTCTCGTGCAGGCGTTCTCGATCCCTTCGGACTCGATGCAGAACACGCTCCAGCGGGGCGACCGGGTGCTGGTGGACAAGCTGACGCCGTGGTTCGGCGCTGAGCCCGAGCGCGGGGAAGTGGTCGTCTTCCACGACCCGGGCGGCTGGCTGGAGGACACGGCGGCACCCGACCCGAACGTGGTGCAGAAGTTCCTGAGCTTCATCGGTCTGATGCCGTCGGCCGAGGAGAAGGACCTGATCAAGCGCGTCATCGCGATCGGCGGTGACACGGTGGAGTGCAAGAAGAACGGGCCGGTCACGGTCAACGGCAAGGCGTTGGACGACAAGTCGTTCATCTTCGAGGGCAACACCGCCTGCAACGACGAGCCGTTCGGACCGATCAAGATTCCCAAGGACCGTATCTGGGTGATGGGCGACCACCGCCAGAACTCCCTCGACTCCCGCTATCACCAGGCGCTGCCGGGCGGCGGCACCGTCTCGACCGACGAGGTGGTGGGCCGGGCCGTGGTCATCGCATGGCCGATCAACCGCTGGGCGACCCTGCCGATCCCGAAGACCTTCGACCAGCCGGGGCTGAACGCCGCGATGGCCGCGGCGCCCGGTGCGATCGGCATCGCCGGGGCTGTGCCGCTCGTGCTCTGGCGACGCCGGCGGGCCGCGCTCGATTCCGGCCGTCAGTAGTGGATGGCGGCTCGATGCGGGCCGCGGAGTGAGGACTGGAACGTGAGTGACATGGCTGCCAGTGCACCGCCTGGGCACGGAGAGCCCACGGACTCTCCCGACCGGCCCGCCGACCCTGCCTCCGGTCTGCCGGAGGGTGCACCGGGTTCGGACGCGCCCGCGGAGACGCGGGCTGCGGACGGGGACGGCAAAAAGGCACGGAAGCAGCGTCCCCTCTGGAAGGAACTGCCGCTGCTGATCGTCGTCGCACTGGTTCTCGCGTTGCTGATCAAGACGTTTCTCGTCCAGGCGTTCTCGATCCCGTCGGACTCGATGCAGGACACGCTGCAGCGGGGCGACCGGGTGCTGGTGGACAAGCTCACGCCGTGGTTCGGCTCGGAGCCCGAGCGCGGTGAGGTGGTGGTGTTCCACGATCCGGACAACTGGCTGGCCGGCGAGCCGACCCCCGCGTCGAACGTGGTGCAGGACGTCCTGAGCTTCATCGGTCTGATGCCGTCGGCCAAGGAGAAGGACCTGATCAAGCGGACGATCGCGGTCGGCGGTGACACCGTGGAGTGCGCGAAGGGCGGTCCTGTCGAGGTCAACGGGAAGGCGCTCGACGAGCCTTACGTCTTCCCCGGCAACTCGGCGTGCGACGACAAGCCCTTCGGGCCGTTCACCGTGCCCGAGGGAAAGATCTGGGTGATGGGCGACCACCGGCAGGCTTCCTCGGACTCGCGCTATCACACCGACGAGGCGACCAAGGGCTTCGTGCCCGTCAAGGATGTGGTGGGGCGGGCCGTGGTGGTGGCGTGGCCGGTCAATCGCTGGGCGACGCTGTCGGTACCGGACACCTTCGATCAGCCGGGGATCGAGACGGCCGCAGGTCTGGCCCCGGGGGCGTTCGGTGCCGCGGGTGCGCTGCCTCTCGTGCTGTGGCGCCGCAGGAGGCTGACCAGCAGGCGTACCGCCGGGTAGGGTGCCGACTCGGATCAGCGATTGTCGATCTCCGATGGGGGACGCTGCGATGAGTGGAACAGGACGTACGGGTGACGGCCGAGGCCGGCTCGGCAGCAGGCTGTCGGGGCTGGCCGTGGCCGTCGGCTGTGTGCTCTTCCTCGGCGGCTTCGCCTGGGCAGCCGTTGTGTACCGGCCGTACACGGTGCCGACCGAGTCGATGACCCCGACGGTGAACGCGGGCGACCGGGTCCTCGCGCAGCGGGTGGACGGCAGCGAGGTGCGCCGGGGCGATGTGGTGGTCTTCACCGACGAGGCGTGGGGCGACATGCCGATGGTGAAGCGGGTCGTCGGCATCGGCGGCGACGAAGTCGCCTGCTGCGAGAAGGACGGCCGGCTCACGGTCAATGGCATACCCGTCGCGGAATCGTATCTTCAGGCGGGGGACCCGGCCTCGGCGATCGATTTCACGACCGAGGTGCCGAAGGGCAAGCTCTTCCTCCTGGGTGACGACCGCAGGTCCTCGCTGGACTCCCGGGTCCATCTGACGGAGACCGGGCGCGGCGCGGTGCCGCGCAGCGCCGTGCAGGCCCGGGTGGACGCCGTCGCGTGGCCGCTGGGCGGCATGATCGGACGGCCGCAGGCCTTTGCCGCGCTGCCCGGCGGGGTGTCGTCCCAGGGACCGCTGAAGCTTCAGCTCGCCGCCATGGCCGGGGGCGTGGTCCTCATCCTGGGCGGTGCCGTGTACGGACCTGTCGCGGCGCGGTTCGACCGGTCGAAGCGGAACAAGCAGGGGAAGGCGACCGCTGGTGCCCGGTGAGCCGCGCAAGGTCGCCCGTCTGGTGCTCCTCGATCCGGACGACCGCATTCTGCTGATGCACGGGTTCGAACCGGAGGACCCGTCGAGCACCTGGTGGTTCACCCCCGGCGGCGGTCTTGAGGGCGACGAGACCCGGGAGGAGGCCGCCCTGCGGGAGCTGGCCGAGGAAACCGGAATCACGGACGTCGAGCTGGGCCCGCTGCTCTGGCGGCGGATGTGCTCCTTTCCGTTCGACGGGCGGCGCTGGGACCAGGACGAGTGGTACTTCCTGGCCCGCACGGCGCAGACCACGACGGACACCAGCGGGCAGACCGGGCTGGAACGCCGCAGTGTCGCGGGGCTGAGGTGGTGGACCTCCGCCGAACTGTCGGCGGCGCGTGAGACGGTGTACCCGACCAGACTCGCCGAGCTGCTGCGCACGCTGCTCGACGAGGGTCCTCCGCGTACGCCGCTGGTTCTGGCCCCCGAAATCGCCTGAGCGACCGGGGGAGCCGGGCCCTGGCGCACAATGGGGGAACGCACGGCTGAAGGGGAACATGCCAATGAGCGCCGAGGACCTCGAGAAGTACGAGACCGAGATGGAGCTGAAGCTCTACCGGGAGTACCGCGATGTCGTCGGTCTGTTCAAATATGTGATCGAGACCGAACGGCGCTTCTACCTCACCAACGACTACGAGATGCAGGTGCACTCGGTCCAGGGCGAGGTGTTTTTCGAGGTGTCCATGGCGGATGCCTGGGTCTGGGACATGTACCGGCCCGCACGGTTCGTCAAGCAGGTACGGGTTCTGACGTTCAAGGACGTCAACATCGAGGAGCTGAACAAGAGCGATCTCGAGCTTCCGGGTGGCTGAGTTGTCCACAACGGAGAAGTTGTCCACCAAGATCCACTAGTTGGGGGCGGACGCGTCACAGTCGGTGCCGGAGGTGGTGCCGATATGAACGCACGGGGGGCACTCGGGCGGTACGGCGAGGATCTGGCAGTACGGCTGCTGACCGACGCCGGTATGTCCGTACTCGAACGGAACTGGCGCTGTCGCGCCGGCGAGATCGACATCGTCGCGAAGGACGGTGACGCTCTCGTCATCTGCGAGGTGAAGACCCGCAGGGCGGGGGCTTTCGAGCACCCGATGGCCGGGGTCACCCCGGCCAAGGCGGATCGTCTGCGGCGGCTGGCCGAGCTCTGGCTGGCCAGGTGCGGCGGTCCGCCGCCCGGCGGGGTGCGCATCGACCTGGTCGGTGTGGTGCTGCCCAGGCGTGGCGCGCCCCTGGCCGAGCATGCGCGGGGGGTGGCCTGATGGGGTTCGCACGTGCCTGCTCGGTGGCCCTGGTCGGTGTCGAGGGCGTGGTGGTGGAGGTCCAGGCGGACCTGGAGGCGGGGGTCGCGGCATTCACCCTGGTGGGACTGCCGGACAAGAGCCTGGTGGAGAGCCGGGACCGGGTCAGGGCCGCAGTGGTCAACTCCGGGGCGGAGTGGCCGCAGAAGAAACTCACGGTCGGACTGTCACCTGCTTCGGTGCCCAAGGGGGGCTCGGGCTTCGATCTCGCCGTCGCGTGCGCCGTGCTCGGCGCCGCGGAGCGGATCGACCCCGCGTTGATCGCTGATGTCGTGATGATCGGGGAGCTGGGGCTGGACGGCAGGGTGCGTCCCGTGCGCGGGGTACTGCCCGCCGTCCTGGCCGCGGCGGAGGCCGGGTACCGCCAGGTGGTCGTTCCCGAGCAGACCGCCGGTGAGGCGGCCCTGGTGCCCGGGGTCTCCGTGCTCGGGGTCCGGAGCCTGCGGCAGTTGATCGCCGTCCTCTGCGACGAGCCGGTGCCCGATGAGGCGGAGGCCCACGACCAGGGGCGCCCAGACACCATGCTGGCCGGGCTGATGGTGCCCGGCGCGGGCATGGGCACCGGGATCGCCGGCAGGTCGGCACACGGCGAGGGCCACCGGCCGGATCTGGCGGACGTCGCAGGCCAGGAACGGCCGCGCAAGGCCCTGGAGATCGCCGCCGCGGGCGGACACCACCTCCTGCTGTCGGGGCCGCCCGGCGCGGGCAAGACCATGCTGGCCGAACGGCTGCCCGCCATCCTGCCGCCGCTGACCAGGCAGGAAGCCCTGGAGGTGACCGCGGTGCACTCGGTGGCGGGCATCCTGCCGCCGGGCGAACCCCTGGTATCCCGTCCGCCCTACTGCGCACCCCACCACTCCGCGACCATGCAGTCGCTGGTCGGCGGGGGCAACGGACTGCCGCGACCCGGCGCGGTCTCGCTGGCACACCGCGGAATTCTCTTTCTGGACGAGGCTCCGGAATTCTCCGTACGGGCGCTGGACGCGCTGCGTCAGCCGCTGGAGTCGGGGCATGTGGTGGTGGCGCGCAGCGCCGGGGTGGTGCGGCTGCCGGCCCGCTTCCTGATGATGCTCGCCGCCAACCCCTGCCCGTGCGGGCGGCACACCCTGAGCGGGGCGGGGTGCGACTGCCCGCCCTCGGCGGTCCGCCGGTACCAGTCCAGGCTCTCCGGACCGCTGCTGGACCGGGTGGATCTGCGGGTGACGGTAGACCCCGTCAGGCGCGAGGACCTGATGGGGCAGGGCGGCCGGGGAGAGTCGACCGGGACGGTCGCCGCCCGGGTGATCCGGGCCCGGGAGCGGGCCGCGGAGCGGCTGGCGGGCACCCCGTGGACCACCAACAGCGAGGTGCCGGGGCACGAGTTGCGGACCAGGCTGGTCGCGGCACCGGGAGCGCTCATGGCGGCCGAGCGTGACATGGAACGGGGCATGCTCACGGCGCGCGGTCTGGACCGGGTGCTGCGGGTGGCGTGGACCGTGGCCGACCTGCGCGGTGCCGAGCGCCCGGACGCCTCGGACATCGGGGTGGCCCTGGAGCTGCGGACCGGGATCCCGCGCGGGGTCCCCATGACCACTGCGGGGGCGTCATGACCGGGCCCCGGACCGAGGGCTTCGCGGAAGCGGCCGGGGGAGCGGGGCGGACGGGCGAGCCGGACGGGCAGGCGGCCGGTGAGCAGCCGACGCCGGGCCGGGCGGGCTCTTCCGGCGGGGTGAGCGACCGGGAGCGGCTGGCGCGGGCGGCGCTGACCCGGGTCATGGAGCCCGGGGACGTGCGAGGCGGGCGCTGGCTGCGTGACCACGGCGGCGCCGAGCTGATGCGGCGGATCACCACCCGGGACGGATCGGCCGAGCGGCTGAGCGGGATGACCGCCAGGCGGTTGGCCGGCTACCGGCTGCGGGCCCAGGCGGTGGAACCCGAGCGGGACCTCGCGGCGGCGGCCTCGGTGGGCGGGCGCTTCGTCTGCCCCGGCGACCGGGAGTGGCCGAGTCAGCTCGACGACCTGGGCGACGCCAGGCCGACTGGGCTCTGGGTGCGGGGGAGGCCCGATCTGCGGCTCTGGGCGCTGCGCTCGGTCGCCGTGGTGGGCGCCCGTGCCTGCACACCGTACGGGGCCCACATGGCGACGACGCTCGGCGCAGGTCTCGCGGAGCGGGGATGGGTGGTCGTCTCGGGCGCGGCCTTCGGGGTCGACGGGGCGGCTCACCGCGGCGCCCTGGCCGCCGGTGGCGCGACGATGGCGGTACTGGCCTGCGGGGTGGACGTCGCCTACCCGCGCGGCCATGCCGAGCTGATCGGACGTGTGGCCGAACAGGGGCTCGTCCTCGGCGAACTGCCGCCGGCCGAGCATCCCACCCGCAGCAGATTCATTCTCCGGAACAGGGTGATCGCCGCGTTGACGCGGGGAACCGTCGTCGTCGAGGCCGAGTACCGCAGCGGTTCACTGGTCACGGCGCGCAGCGCGCAACGGCTCGGCCGCTACACCATGGGCGTACCGGGCCCCGCCACCAGCGGTCTGTCGGCCGGCGTCCACGAACTCCTGCGGGGTGAGGGCGTGCTGGTGACGGACGCTGCGGAAGTCGCCGAACTGGTTGGGGACATCGGGGACCTGGCTCCCTCCAGGAGAGGCCCGATGCTGCCCCGCGATCACCTGGATCCCGTCTGCGGCAGGGTGCTTGACGCCCTGCCGGCCCGTGGTTTCGTCAACGGACGGGAGGTCGCGCGCGCTGCGGCCACGAGTGCGGACGAGGCGCTCGGCAAGCTGTACGAACTGCACTCACTGGGGTTCGTCGAACGCGAAGGCGATGGATGGAGGTTGACGAAGCGGCCGACATGCAATGGCGACGCGCGGCGAGGCGGTTCTTGACCTGGGGCATTCGGGTGAAAAGGTGATGCCGATGACCTCGGTGGATCCTTCAGTGACGCCTCCGGGGCCGGCGCGTGAGGCGGCGGCCCCGGAGGCCGGTCATGTCCTCGCCCAGGTGCGCAGTCGTGCCCGCCGCCCCGGCGTGCTCCATGTCCGCTCGCCGGGAAGCGCGCAGCACCGATCCCCTATCCTGCGCGGACCGCTACACATCAGTCACGCTACGCTCACAAGGATTCCGGCCCAGACGCAAGTCCCCCAGCACTTCACGGCAGAACGGCTCAAGGCACCACATGCCCCAGCACACCTCCGGGTCTGACCGCGCGGCAGTACCACCGGCTGCGCGTGGCACTGTGCGCCCGCCCGCCCCCTCCTCGCTCGACGAGTTGTGGCGTTCGTACAAGACCACGGGCGACGGGCGGCTGCGGGAGCAGCTGATCCTGCACTACTCGCCCCTGGTGAAGTACGTCGCCGGCCGGGTGAGCGTGGGCCTGCCGTCCAACGTCGAGCAGGCGGACTTCGTCTCCTCCGGGGTCTTCGGGCTGATCGACGCGATCGAGAAGTTCGACATCGAGCGCGCGATCAAGTTCGAGACCTACGCGATCACCCGCATCCGGGGGGCGATGATCGACGAACTGCGGGCGCTCGACTGGATCCCGCGCTCCGTGCGTCAGAAGGCACGGGCGGTGGAGCGCGCCTACGCCACCCTGGAGGCGCAACTGCGACGCACCCCCTCGGAGACGGAGGTCGCCGCCGAGATGGGCATCGCGCTGGAGGAACTGCACGCGGTTTTCAGCCAGTTGTCACTCGCCAACGTCGTCGCGCTGGAGGAGCTGCTCCACGTGGGCGGTGAGGGCGGCGACCGGCTGAGCCTGATGGACACGCTGGAGGACACCGCCGCCGACAACCCGGTGGAGGTGGCCGAGGACCATGAGCTCAGAAGGCTCCTCGCCCGCGCGATCAACACCCTCCCGGACCGCGAGAAGACGGTCGTCACGCTCTACTACTACGAGGGCCTCACCCTCGCCGAGATCGGCAACGTCCTCGGGGTGACCGAGAGCCGGGTCAGCCAGATCCACACCAAGTCGGTGCTCCAACTGCGCGCGAAGCTGGCCGACGCCGGGCGCTGAGACCCCCCGACGGGCCCCGGGCAGTCCCTGGCCGAGCCTCAGGCGGCCTGGCGGCAGCCTCCCCGCAGAAGCACTTCGGTCAACGATCGGGGCCGCCCGCCCCCTCGTGAACACCGGCCGCCGTAGAGTGGTGGTGTGCCCAGGATTCGAGCGGCCTCCGTGGCCGAGCACCGGACCATGCAGCGCGGCGCCCTCCTGGACGCAGCGCGCTCCCTGCTGTCCGAGGGGGGCACAGAGGCGTTGACCTTCCCCGCCCTCGCTGAACGCACGGGCCTCGCCCGGTCCTCCGTCTACGAGTACTTCCGCTCCCGTGCAGCCGTCGTCGAGGAGCTCTGCGCCGTCGACTTCCCCGTGTGGGCGGCCGAGGTCGAGAGTGCGATGGAGCGGGCGGCGACGCCCGAGGACAAGATCGAGGCGTACGTCCGGCAGCAGCTCGATCTCGTCGGCGACCGTCGCCACCGGGCCGTTGTCGCCATCTCGGCGAGCGAGCTGGATGCGGGTGCCCGCGAGAAGATCCGGGCGGCGCACGGCGGTCTGATCGCGATGATCGTGGAGGCGCTCGGTGACCTCGGGCACGATCAGCCCCGGCTGGCGGCCATGCTGCTCCAGGGCTCCGTTGATGCAGCGGTCCGTCGTATCGAGCTGAGCGTGGCGGAGGAGCCCGGCGTGATCGCGGACACCGCCGTAGCCATGGTCCTGAACGGCGTCCGGGGCATCCGCGGCGACCAGGCCTGACGCTTTCGTGGGTCATCGCGGCAGCCTGGGTGTGCCGCCGGGCCTGGCGTCTCGGCGGACGCGGCGGCAGGGGCCGTCATCGCGGCAGCCTGAGTGTGCCGCCGGGCCTGGCGTTGTCGGGTCGTCGCGGCAGTCCGGGGGCCGCTGCTGCCACCGGAACCTACGAGGGGCCGGGGACGGGCACATCCGACACCGGCAGCAGCCGGGACGGTCCGTGTCGCAGTAGTGACGGCGGCAGCAGGGACAGCGGGTCCAGATACGCATCCGCGCGCCGCAGGCCCCAGTGCAGACAGCCGGACGCGCAGTGGGACTGCCCGGCTGCCATGACCGCCACCACCTGGCCCGCCGTGACCTCGTCGCCCTTCGTGACCAGCGGGCGCACCGGCTCGTAGGTGGTCCGCAGCGGCGGATCGCCCGTCCCCGCAAGCTCGATCACGACCACTCCGCGCCCTGCCACGCCGCCGGCGAAGGAGACCCGGCCCGTAGCGGCCGCGAGCACCTGTGCACCGGGTCCGGCGCCGAGGTCCACCCCGCGATGGCCCCGCCCGTACTCCGTGGCGGGCGGCTCCCACCCCCGCAGGACCGGGGGCCGCCCCTCCAGAGGCCAGACCCGTCCATCGACCGGGTCCACCGGTGCGGGTGCACGGCCATCCCCCGCACCGTGTGAAGCGCCGGCCGAAGTCCCCAACCCGCCCGCCTCTCCCGCCACGTTCGGAGGGGGTCGCTCTGCCGCCAGGGCGTACAGCCCGCCGCACCCCATCGCGAGCAGCCCCATGAGCAGCAGCCCCGATGCGGCCGCCACCGCCCTGCCGGCCCGCCACCCGGCCCCGGCCGACGCACTGCGGCGAGCGGCAGGTCGGCCGGGCCGGCTGCCTGGCCCGGGTCCGGACCAGCTGCCGGACCGTCTGCCGGACCGGCCCCGGGAACCACCCGGTTCAGATGTGAATCGCATGCCGCCACCGTCCCCCGCCCCGAGGATCCGTGGGGATCATGGACCGGATCTGTGGACTACCGACCGGTTGTGGACAGCGCCGTCACCCGGCACCCGGCGGGTCCCGTACACTTCCTTTGGCGATCCGGGTCACCGGGTCGACTTCGCACGCCCCGCCATCTCCCTCTCTGCGGAAGGTGGCCGCGCTCCTCGGTCCTTCGGGCACGGCGCGTCGGGGCGTCAGGCGCGACAGCAATCCTGCGGTCGCGATAACCGAGCACCTCAAGGAGTACGGCCATGGCCGTCGTCACGATGCGGGAGCTGCTGGAAAGCGGCGTCCACTTCGGTCACCAGACCCGTCGCTGGAACCCGAAGATGAAGCGCTTCATCTTCACCGAGCGCAACGGCATCTACATCATCGACCTGCTCCAGTCGCTGTCGTACATCGACCGCGCCTACGAGTTCGTCAAGGAGACCGTCGCCCACGGCGGCTCCATCATGTTCGTGGGTACGAAGAAGCAGGCCCAGGAGGCCATCGCCGAGCAGGCGACGCGCGTCGGCATGCCGTATGTCAACCAGCGTTGGCTCGGTGGCATGCTCACCAACTTCTCCACCGTCTACAAGCGCCTTCAGCGTCTGAAGGAGCTCGAGCTCATCGACTTCGAGGACGTGGCCGCCTCCGGCCTCACCAAGAAGGAGCTCCTGGTTCTCTCCCGCGAGAAGGCCAAGCTGGAGAAGACCCTCGGTGGTATCCGCGAGATGCAGAAGGTGCCGAGCGCCGTCTGGATCGTCGACACCAAGAAGGAGCACATCGCCGTCGGTGAGGCGCGCAAGCTCCACATCCCGGTCGTCGCGATCCTCGACACCAACTGCGACCCCGACGAGGTCGACTACAAGATTCCGGGCAACGACGACGCGATCCGCTCCGTCACCCTGCTCACCCGCGTGATCGCCGACGCCGTCGCCGAGGGCCTCATCGCCCGCTCCGGCGCTGCGACCGGCGACTCGAAGCCGGGCGAGAAGGCCGCCGGCGAGCCGCTCGCCGAGTGGGAGCGTGACCTGCTCGAGGGCGACAAGAAGGCCGACGCCGAGGTCCAGACCTCCGCCGAGACCGAGAAGGTCGCGGACGCCGAGGCTGCCGACGCCCCCGCCGCCGAGGCTGCTGCCGAGGCCCCCGCCGCCGAGGCCGAGGCTCCGGCCGCGGACGCCGAGCAGGCCTGACACCCGTCACGGCTGAAGACGGCGGGGGTCGGTGCCACAGGCACCGCCCCCGCCGTTCACCCGTAGATCTTTCAGACTTCGAGAGAGAAATACAGACTCATGGCGAACTACACCGCCGCTGACGTCAAGAAGCTCCGTGAGCTCACCGGCGCCGGCATGATGGACTGCAAGAAGGCACTCGACGAGGCCGACGGCAACGTCGACGGAGCCGTCGAAGCCCTCCGTATCAAGGGTCAGAAGGGCGTCGCCAAGCGCGAAGGCCGTTCTGCCGAGAACGGCGCGGTCGTCTCCGTCGTCTCCGAGGACAAGACGTCCGGCGTCCTGCTCGAGCTGAAGTGCGAGACCGACTTCGTCGCCAAGGGTGACAAGTTCCAGGCCGTCGCCAACACGCTCGCCGCTCACGTCGCCGCGACCTCTCCGGCCGACATCGAGGCGCTTCTCGCCTCCGAGATCGAGCCCGGCAAGACCGTCCAGGCGTACGTGGACGAGGCCAACGCCAACCTCGGCGAGAAGATCGTCCTGGACCGCTTCGCGCAGTTCGACGGCGCCTACGTCTCCGTGTACATGCACCGCACCATGCCCGACCTGCCGCCGCAGATCGGTGTCCTGGTCGAGCTGGACAAGGCCGACGCCGAGCTGGCCAAGGGTCTTGCCCAGCACATCGCCGCCTTCGCGCCGAAGTACCTGTCCCGCGAGGACGTCCCGGCCGAGATCGTCGAGGCCGAGCGCCGCGTCGCCGAGGAGACCACGCGCGCCGAGGGCAAGCCCGAGGCCGCGCTCCCGAAGATCGTCGAGGGTCGCGTCAACGGCTTCTTCAAGGAGGCCACTCTCCTTGGCCAGCCGTACGCCCTGGACAACAAGAAGTCCGTCCAGAAGGTCCTGGACGAGGCCGGTGTCACCCTGAAGCGCTTCACGCGCATCAAGGTCGGCATCTGAGTCCGTCCGCGAAAAACGGTGGACCCCGATAGGGTCTGGTGCAGTCGACGGCCGCACACCGCCGTACGACCGCAGATCTGACGAGGAGGCCATTGCCGCTGAGGGACACCAGACCCACCGGCAATGGCCTTCTTCGTATGTGTACGAGGAGAATCTCCATGAACAAGGGCGCGGACGCCGCAACAGGTGACCACAAGCGCGACGACGGCAAGGTGCGCGGACGCTTCATGCTGAAGCTGTCCGGTGAGGCGTTCGCCGGCGGCGGGGGTCTCGGCGTCGACCCCGACGTCGTGCACGCCATCGCTCGCGAGATCGCGGCAGTCGTCCGCGGCGGCGCGGAAATCGCGATCGTCATCGGTGGCGGCAACTTCTTCCGCGGTGCCGAGCTCCAGCAGCGCGGCATGGACCGGGCCCGGTCCGACTACATGGGCATGCTCGGCACAGTCATGAACTGCCTCGCGCTCCAGGACTTCCTGGAGAAGGAGGGCATCGACTCCCGTGTCCAGACGGCCATCACCATGGGCCAGGTCGCGGAGCCGTACATTCCGCTGCGCGCCGTACGGCACCTGGAGAAGGGCCGCGTCGTCATCTTCGGCGCCGGCATGGGCATGCCCTACTTCTCCACCGACACCACCGCGGCACAGCGCGCCCTGGAGATCGACGCCGAGGCACTGCTGATGGGGAAGAACGGCGTGGACGGGGTCTACGACTCCGACCCGAAGACCAACCCCGGCGCGGTGAAGTTCGACGCGCTGGAGTACAGCGAGGTGCTCGCCCGCGATCTCAAGGTCGCCGACGCCACCGCCATCACGCTCTGCCGTGACAACCAGCTGCCGATTCTCGTCTTCGAGCTGACGACCGCGGGCAATATCGCCCGCGCCGTCAGGAGTGAGAAGATCGGCACGCTCGTGAGTGACCAGGGCACCCGGAGCTGACAACCGGGGAACTCCGCCGGGGTGACCCGGTGAGGTTCCGGGGGCCCACGGGACGGCCCCGAAAGATGGACAACGGCCTGCCGGTCGGACACCGTGCAGGTGAGGACGCGACGCAGGACCCGCCGGGCCCGAGCACGCCGGGCCCACTCAAGACACGCAGGAGCACGTGGTGATCGAAGAAACCCTCCTCGAGGCCGAGGAGAAGATGGAGAAGGCCGTCGTCGTCGCGAAAGAGGACTTCGCCGCGATCCGTACCGGCCGTGCGCACCCGGCGATGTTCAACAAGATCGTCGCCGACTACTACGGTGCGCTGACCCCGATCAACCAGCTGGCCTCGTTCTCGGTGCCCGAGCCGCGTATGGCCGTGGTGACGCCGTTCGACAAGACCGCGCTGCGCAACATCGAGCAGGCCATCCGCGACTCGGACCTCGGCGTCAACCCGAGCAACGACGGCAATATCATCCGGGTGAACTTCCCCGACCTCACCGAAGAGCGCCGTCGCGACTACATCAAGGTCGCGAAGACCAAGGCCGAGGACTCCAAGATCTCGATCCGGGCCGTCCGCCGCAAGGCCAAGGAGACGCTCGACAAGCTGGTCAAGGACAAGGAGTCCGGCGAGGACGAGGTGCGCCGCGCCGAGAAGGAGCTCGACGACACCACCGCGAAGTACGTCGCGCAGGTGGACGAGCTGCTGAAGCACAAGGAAGCCGAGCTGCTCGAAGTCTGATGAACGACTCTTCCTGGGGCGCCCCGCAGGGCGCCGGCCATCGGGCTGCGCCCGAGATGCGGGCCGCTCCGGCGGGTCCTGCATACGATGTGCATGACGCCCAGCAGACTCGGCCCATGCCCATCGTGCCGGACGTTCCCGACGCAGGTAGAGACGCTGAGAGCCGTGATGACCGGGACCAGGGGGCCGGACGCCTGAGCGGCGGCCCCCTGTTCCGCGACGAGAAGCCGCAGGAGCCCATGTCCACCGCGCCACCACCCCCGCAGAAGAAGCGTGCGGGCCGTGATCTGGGAGCCGCCATAGGGGTCGGCCTGGGGCTCGGGGCCGTCGTCGCTGCGTCGCTCTTCATCGTCAAGGCCGTCTTCGTCGGCGTGGTCGTGGTCGCCGTCGTCGTGGGCCTGTGGGAGCTCACTTCCCGGCTGGAGGAGCGCAAGGGCATCAAGGCGCCGCTCGTGCCACTGGCGATCGGTGGCGCGGCCATGGTCGTGGCCGGCTACGCGCGGGGCGCCGAGGGCGCCTGGATCGCCATGGCGCTGACGGCGCTGGCGGTGCTCGTCTGGCGGATGACCGAGCCGCCGGAGGGCTACCTCAGGGACGTCACGGCCGGCGTCTTCGCCGCGTTCTACGTGCCGTTCCTGGCGACCTTCGTCGCCATGCTCCTGACCGCCGACGACGGACCCCAGCGGGTTCTGACCTTCCTGCTGCTGACCGTGGTCAGCGACACGGGCGCGTACGCCGTCGGCTGGCGGTTCGGCAAGAACAAGCTCGCACCGCGCATCAGCCCCGGAAAGACCCGCGAGGGCCTGTTCGGAGCCGTGGCCTTCGCGATGGTGGCCGGTGCGCTGTGCATGCAGTTCATGATCGATGACGGCACCTGGTGGCAGGGGCTTCTGCTCGGCCTCGCGGTCGCTGCCAGCGCCACCCTGGGCGACCTGGGTGAGTCCATGATCAAGAGGGATCTCGGGATCAAGGACATGGGCACGCTGCTGCCCGGGCACGGCGGCATCATGGACCGGCTCGACTCGCTTCTGCCGACCGCGCCGGTGGTCTGGCTGCTGCTGGTGATTTTCGTCGGCTCCGGCTGACAAGCCGGCGGGTCACCCCTTTTGACCTGCTGTTTTACGAGTGAGGGTCCGTTGTCCACAGGGCGGCGGGCCCTCACTGTTCTGTCTGCGACACTGGATGAACCATGCCTAAGCCCGGAGAACTCACTTTCGTCGCGCCCCGCGGAGCCAAGAAGCCGCCGCGGCACCTCGCCGACCTCACGCCCGCCGAGCGCAAGGAAGCCGTCGCCGCGACCGGCGAGAAGCCCTTCCGCGCCCAGCAGCTCTCGCAGCACTACTTCACGCGGTACGCGCACGACCCGGCGGAGTGGACCAACATTCCGGCCGGATCGCGGGACAAGCTCGCCGAGGCGCTGTTCCCCGATCTGATGTCCGTGGTCCGGCACATCAGCTGCGACGACGACACCACCCGCAAGACGCTGTGGAAGCTGCACGACGGGACGCTGGTCGAGTCCGTCCTGATGCGCTATCCCGAGCGCGTCACGATGTGTATCTCCTCGCAGGCCGGCTGCGGCATGAACTGCCCGTTCTGCGCCACCGGACAGGCCGGTCTCGACCGCAACCTGTCGACCGCCGAGATCGTCCACCAGATCGTGGACGGCATGCGCGCGCTGCGCGACGGAGAGGTCCCCGGCGGTCCGGCCCGGCTCTCCAACATCGTCTTCATGGGCATGGGCGAGCCCCTCGCCAACTACAACCGCGTGGTCGGCGCGATCCGCCGGCTGACCGACCCCGAGCCCGACGGGCTGGGGCTCTCGCAGCGTGGGATCACGGTCTCCACCGTCGGTCTCGTCCCCGCGATGCTCCGCTTCGCCGACGAGGGCTTCAAGTGCCGCCTCGCCGTCTCGCTGCACGCCCCGGACGACGAGCTGCGCGACACCCTCGTGCCGGTGAACACCCGGTGGAAGGTGCGCGAGGTACTGGACGCCGCGTGGGAGTACGCGGAGAAGTCCGGCCGCCGCATCTCCATCGAGTACGCGCTGATCCGTGACATCAACGACCAGGCCTGGCGGGGCGACCGGCTGGGCCGGCTCCTCAAGGGCAAGCGGGTCCACGTCAACCTGATCCCGCTGAACCCGACGCCCGGCTCGAAGTGGACCGCCTCGCGGCCCGAGGACGAGAAGGCCTTCGTCGAGGCGATCGCCGCCCACGGGGTGCCGGTCACCGTCCGGGACACCCGCGGCCAGGAGATCGACGGGGCCTGCGGACAGCTGGCGGCATCCGAGCGCTGAGGCCGAAACCGGGCGTGTAGCCTGGGCTCGAAATCAACTTCATATTCCGACAGGGGAGCGCCACAGCGCTGAGAGTGCGGCACCAGGAACAGGTTGGCCGCAGACCCTCTGAACCTCGCCCGGGTCATTCCGGGTAGGAAGTTCGGACCTTACTCAAGCTGTTGCGCCCTGCCCGCTTCCGGTTTTCACCGGTGCGGGCAGGGCCGCGTCTCTTCCTGGTCATCCCAGGAGGAATCACATGAGCACCACCAAGAAAATCGCGGTGACGGTCGTCGCCGCCGCGCTCGGCGCGACCGCGCTCGCCGGATGCGCAAGCTCCGACGACTCGGCCGCCGGGACCGGCGGTACCAAGGGCACCGGCTCCAAGACCGTCACCCTCGTCAGCCACGACTCGTTCAACGCCTCCAAGGACGTGCTGAAGGAGTTCACCCGGGAGACCGGCTACACCGTCAAGGTGCTGAAGAGCGGCGACGCGGGCGCCGCCCTCAACCAGGAGATCCTGACCAAGGGATCGCCCCGAGGCGATGTGTTCTTCGGCGTCGACAACACCCTGCTCTCGCGCGCCCTCGACAACGGCCTGTTCACCTCGTACAAGGCGAAGGGGATCGACCAGGTCGCGGCCGACGTCCAGCTGGACGCTTCGAAGCACCGGGTCACCCCGATCGATACCGGCGACATCTGCGTCAACTACGACAAGAAGTACTTCGCCGACAGGAAGCTCGCGCCGCCGCAGTCCTTCGATGACCTGGCGAAGCCCGCGTACAAGAACCTCCTCGTCACCGAGAACGCCGCGACCTCCTCGCCCGGCCTCGGCTTCCTCCTCGGCACCGTCGCCACCTACGGCGAGGACGGCTACCAGGACTACTGGAAGAAGCTGAAGGACAACGGCGTCAAGGTCGTCGACGGCTGGGAGCAGGCGTACAACGAGGAGTTCTCCGGCTCCGCCGGCGGCAAGAAGGCCAAGGCCGACCGGCCGCTCGTCGTCAGCTACGCCTCCAGCCCGCCCGTCGAGGTGCTGTACGCCGACCCGCAGCCGAAGGCCGCCCCGACCGGGGTCGCCACCGCCACGTGCTTCCGCCAGATCGAGTTCGCCGGCCTGCTCGACGGCGCGAAGAACGAGGCGGGCGGCAAGGCCCTGCTGGACTTCCTGATCGGCAAGAAGTTCCAGGAGGACATGCCGCTCAACATGTTCGTCAGCCCGGTGACCAAGGGCGCGAAGGTGCCGGACCTCTTCACGGAGTTCGGTGCCACGGTCGACAAGCCGACGACCGTCGCCCCCGACGAGATCGCCGAGAACCGTGAGCAGTGGGTCCAGTCATGGTCCTCGCTCGTAGTGAAGTAGCGAAGACTCCCGTACGCGGACCGGGCGCGCGCGGGAAGGCCGCGCGCGCCCGGTCGCTGCGCGGGGGCGCGGTGCGGCTCGGCCTGATGGCCGTGCCCGTCGCGTTCTTCGCGCTGTTCTTCGCCTACCCCGTTGTCGCGATCGTCGGACGCGGACTCAAGGACGGCGGGGTGTGGCAGTTCGGACGGTTCGGCGAGGTGCTGAGCCGGCCGGACATCCAGGACGTCCTCTGGTTCACCCTCTGGCAGGCGCTCGCCTCGACCGCGCTGACCCTGCTGATCGCCCTGCCGGGTGCCTATGTGTTCGCCCGGTTCGACTTCCCGGGCAAGCAGCTGCTGCGGGCGATCGTGACCGTGCCGTTCGTCCTGCCGACCGTCGTCGTCGGCACCGCGTTCCTCGCACTGCTGGGCCGTGGCGGGTTCCTCGACGAGCTGTGGGGCGTACGGCTCGACACCACGGTGTGGGCGATCCTGCTGGCCCATGTCTTCTTCAACTACGCCGTCGTCGTCCGCACCGTCGGCGGACTCTGGTCGCAGCTCGACCCGCGGCAGGAGGAGGCCGCACGGGTCCTCGGCGCGGGGCGTTTCGCCGCCTGGCGCCGTGTCACCCTTCCGGCACTCGCCCCCGCGGTGGCCGCCGCCGCGCTGATGGTCTTCCTTTTCACCTTCACCTCCTTCGGCGTCGTCCAGATCCTCGGGGGCCCCGGATTCTCCACGCTGGAGGTGGAGATCTACCGGCAGACCGCGCAACTGCTGGCCCTGCCCACGGCCGCGGTCCTGACCCTGGTGCAGTTCGCCGCGGTCGGCGCCATCCTCGCCGTGCACGCCCGGACCGTACGGCGCAGGGAGACCGCGCTGAAGCTGGTCGACCCGGCGCAGACCGCCCGCAGGCCGCGCGGCGCGGGGCAGTGGGCGCTGCTCGGCGGCGTGCTGCTGACCGTGCTGGTGCTGATCCTGCTGCCGCTGGCCGTCCTGGTGGAGCGCTCGCTCGACGTGTCGGGCGGCCACGGATTCGCGTACTACCGTGCTCTCGGATCGGCGGAGGCCAACAGCGGTACGTTCCTGGTCGCGCCGATCGAAGCGATCTGGAACTCGATGCAGTACGCCCTGGTCGCGACTGCCATCGCACTGGTTGTCGGCGGACTGGCCGCGGCGGCCCTGACCCGGAAGGCGGGCCGGCTCGTCCGGGGTTTCGACGCGCTGCTGATGCTGCCCCTCGGGGTCTCCGCCGTCACCGTCGGCTTCGGCTTCCTGATCACCCTCGACGAACCGCCGCTGGACCTGCGGACCTCCTGGATCCTGGTGCCGCTCGCCCAGGCGCTGGTCGGGGTGCCGTTCGTCGTACGCACGATGCTGCCGGTCCTGAGAGCGGTGGACGGCCGGCTGCGCGAGGCCGCCGCTGTGCTTGGCGCCTCGCCGCTGCGGGCCTGGCGCGAGGTGGACCTGCCGCTGGTGCGCCGGGCGCTGCTGGTCGCCGCCGGGTTCGCGTTCGCCGTGTCGCTCGGTGAGTTCGGGGCCACCGTGTTCATCGCGCGGCCGGACAACCCGACGCTGCCGGTGGCCGTCGCCAGGCTTCTGGGGCGGTCCGGGGAGCTCAACTACGGACAGGCGATGGCCCTCAGCACCATTCTGATGCTCGTGTGCGCGGTGTCGCTGCTGCTCCTCGAACGTATCCGCACCGACCGATCCGGGGAGTTCTAGAGATGCTGACACTCGAATCGGCCACAGTGCGATTCGGCGAGCGGGCGGCGCTGGAGGCGGTGGACCTGGAGGTCGCGGACCACGAGATCGTCTGTGTGCTGGGGCCGAGCGGCAGCGGCAAGTCGACGCTGTTGCGGGTGGTCGCCGGACTCCAGAGCCTGGACGGCGGCCGGGTGCTGCTCGACGGCGCGGACCAGGACGGAGTGCCGGTGCACCGGCGCGGACTCGGCCTGATGTTCCAGGACCACCAGCTGTTCCCGCACCGGGACGTCGGCGCCAACGTCGCCTTCGGGCTGCGGATGCACGGTGTGAGCCGGGGTGAGCAGGAGCGCAAGGTCACCGGTCTCCTCGACCTGGTGGGGCTCCCCGGCGCCGAACGCCGCGCCGTGGCCGCGCTCTCGGGCGGCGAGCAGCAGCGCGTCGCCCTCGCCCGGGCACTCGCGCCCCGCCCCAAGCTGCTGATGCTGGACGAACCGCTCGGCCAGCTGGACCGCAGCCTGCGCGAACGCCTCGTCGTCGAACTGCGCACGCTCTTCGCCCGGTTGGGTACGACGGTGCTCGCCGTCACTCACGACCAGGGCGAGGCATTCGCGCTGGCCGACCGGGTCGTCGTGATGCGCGACGGACGAATCGCCCAGGTGGGAACCCCCCTGGAGGTCTGGCAGCGCCCCGCGTCCGCCTTCGTCGCCCGTTTCCTGGGCTTCGACAACGTGGTGGAGGCGACGGTCACCGGCGAGGCGGCGGACACGGACTGGGGCAAGGTGCCGGTGCCGGCCGGTTCGCCGCAGGGGGCCTGCGATCTGCTGGTGCGTCCGGCCGGCGTCCTGATCGGCGGCCCGCAGGACGGGCTGCGCTGCACCGTGGGCGCCCGCACCTTCCGCGGCAGCCACGTCGCCGTGAAGCTGCACCCCGAGCACGGACCGGTCCTGGACGCGGAGTGTCCGCTGAACAGCACTCCGGACGAGGGCGCGCAGGTCGGCGTGACCTTCGCCGCGGCGGAGAGCGTCGTGCTGCCGGCCGTCTTCTGACCGGCCGCGTCCTACGTCAACGACAGCCGCGCGAGCGCCTCGGGCGCTTCCTCCACCGTGTCGACGAGTGCGATGCGGGACTCCATCGGCCGCTCCGCCGCGAGGGCCCGGAGCAGCGGCCGGGCGGGCAGCTCCCGTGTCCAGTGATCACGGCCGACCAGCACCATCGGGGACGGCTCACCGCGTGATCCGTAGTAGTTCGGGGTGGTGCTGTCGAAGATCTCCTGGACGGTGCCGGCCGCGCCGGGCAGGAAGATCACGCCCGCGGTCGAGCGGGCCAGCAGACCGTCCTCGCGCAGGGCGTTGGCGAAGTACTTGGCGATGCGGTCGGCGAACGGGTTCGGCGGCTCGTGGCCGTAGAACCAGGTGGGGATCGACACGGAGCCGCCGCCGTCCGGCCAGCGCTCCCGCACACCGAACGCCGCCAGCGCCAAGTCGGTGACCGACGGGGTGAACGAGGGGGCCGCGCCGAGGAGTTCGCAGGCCTTGTCCAGCATGGCGTCGGGATGCGGCGCCGCGTAGGCGCCGAGATTCGCCGCCTCCATCGCGCCCGGCCCGCCGCCGGTGGCCACCGTCAGCCCGCCGCGGGCCAGGGTCCTGCCGAGGCGGGCCGCGGCCGCGTACGGGGCGCTGCCGCGGGGCGTCGCGTGGCCGCCCATCACGCCGACGACCCGGGCGCCGGCGAGGAGTTCGTCCAGCGCGTCGGAGACCGCGTCGTCGTGGAGCGCGCGCAGCATCGACGCGAACGCGTCACCGTTCGACCGCGTCCGCCGGAACCAGCGGTAGGCGCGGGCGTCGCGTCGTAACCGCCCTCCGTCAGACCGGCGTAGAGCGCGTCGGGAGAGTAGAGCAGACCGCGGTACGGATCGAAGGGGAGCCCCGGAACCTGAGGGGAGACCACCGCGCCGTCGGCCCGCACCTTCTCGGCCGCCCCGGGCTCCATCCGGCAGCCGAGGAAGACGGTGCCGGAGGCGTCGGAGGCCGGCAGCGCCGCGCTGCGGCCCATCAGGTCGACGGACTGGACGCGGTGGCCCGCCGGCGAACCTGCGGCGACCGCCGCGTCGAACTCTGCGAGCGACTCGATCTCGGTGCCGGGTGCGGGCGGGCTCTCCTGCGGGGTCTCCACTCCCTCATGCCAGGTCCTGTCCGGGGCGGTGATCCGGATCGGGGAGCGGGTGCGGTGCGGCCGATTGCGAGGTGCCGGAAGGCCCTCTTGCCTGAGGTACGAGGGTGTCCGGGGGCGCGGCGTGCGTGCCACGTCCGGTGAGCCCGGGGCGCCACCCTCGGCAGACTCTGAGGGCCGGCCGGGGCACGCCCCGGCCGGAGTCCGTTCAGGCGGTCAGCGGCAGCGCGGCCAGCTCGGCGATCGCCCAGGTCAGCGGGGCGAACACGAGCAGCAGGACGGCCGCGCGCAGCGCCGTCGCCGTGCGAAGCGCCGAGGCAGGTGCGCCGAGCCGCAGCAGCGCCCGTGCCGTCTCGGCGCGGGCCTGCTTCGCCTCCAGCGCGGAGGTCAGCAGCGTCGCGGTGGTGCAGCCGATGACGAGCACGGCGCCGAGCGCGGTGAGCGGGCCGAAGGGCCGCGGCCCCGTCCCGTGCAGCGCGAACACGGCGACGACCGCCGACAGGACCGCGCAGACGACGCCCAGCGGCCGGCCGATCCGGTGAGCCTCGTCCATCAGGACCCGGCCCGCCAGCAGGCGTACGGCTCCGGGGCGCATCGTCTGCAGCAGGCGCCCGCACAGATAGGTCAGCCCCGGGCCCGCCGTGGCCAGCCCGATCGCGGTCAGGGTCCATCCCACCAGTACCCAGGCGGGTGTGGAGTCGAGCTTTCCGGGGAGCGGGAAGGGGCTGCCGGGCGCGCCGCGGTTCGCGTACGCCTCGACGGCGAGTCCGGCGGCCGCCAGGGCCACGCCCCACGGCAGCCCGGCGGGAGGCGCCGCAGGGGCGGGGATCCGCTCCTCGGGCACCAGGTCCTCGGTGTCCTCCGGCGCGTCCGCGGCCCGCACCGGCCTGGTGCGCAGCGCCAGCGCGCTCGCCGTCGCGGCGGCCGCGGGCACCAGGGTCAGGAGGACGACGGCGGCGGCCAGGGGCAGCGGTGCCCCGGCGCCGAGCAGCCCGGCCGCGGCGCCGTCGAACGGCAGGCCGGACAGGTCGCCGCGCAGGTGGAGGAAGAAGAGCAGCGCCACCATCGAGCCGAGGGTGCACGAGACGGCGGTGGAGACGGCGGCGAGCACGCTGAGCCGCACCGGGCCGAGGCCGACGGCGGACAGCCCGGCGCGCGGACGGGTGCTCGGGTCCGTACGTGCCACCGCGACCGCGAACTGCACCGTGGCGGCCAGCGGTACGAAGCACCACAGCAGCCGCAGCACGGAGCCGGCGGAGTGCGCCGGGTGCCCCGAGGCGTAACCGAGCGTGCACAGCAGAAGGAAGCCGACCCCGGCGGAGGCGGCCGCGACGAGCAGTCGCCGCATCAGGACCAGTGGATGGGAACCGCGGGCTAGACGGAGAGCGAGCACGCCGCGCGGCCCTCCGTGTCGGTCACGGCGGGAAGGGCGACCGTGGCGACCCGGCGTCCGTCCAGCAGCGGAACCACGCGGTCGGCGAGTGCGGCGATCTCCGCGTCGTGCGTGGCGAGCACCACCGTGATGCCGTGCGAACGGGCCGCGCTGGTGAGGGTGCGCAGGACGTGAGCACGGTCCGTGCGGTGCAGCGTGGCGGTCGGTTCGTCGGCGAAGATCACCGAGGGGGCGGCGGCCAGTGCGCGGGCCACCGCGATCCGCTGCCGTTGGGCCTGCTGGAGGGTGTGCGGCCGCTTCCGTGCGCACATGCCGATGTCGAGGCGCTCCAGCCACTCCATGGCGGCCTTCTTGGCCTCGCGGTGCGAGGAGCCGCGCAGCAGCAGCGGCAGGGCGGTGTTCTCCCAGGTGTTCAGTTCCGGGACGAGCTGGGGTTCGGGGGCGATCCAGCCGAACTTGTCGCGGCGCAGCCGCTCGCGCAGCCGGGGGCCCATGGTGTGGACGGGGACGCTGTTGAACCACACCTCGCCCTGCTGGGGCACGAGTTGGCCGGAGAGGCAGTGCAACAGGGTCGTCTTGCCGCTGCCGCGCGGGCCGGTCACCGCGAGGATCTCTCCGTCGCGGATGCCCAGGGAGACCCCGCCGAGCGCGGGTGAGCCGTTGTGGGAGTGCTGCAGGGAACGCGCCCAGATCACGTCGTTGTCCGGCGGGGCCACCATGGCGTACACCTCGGTTCAGATCAGATATCCCGTTCCCCCGTACGGGGGAACGAAGGCGGGGCCGATCGGTCACTCGGCACCGTAAGGACTCGGATCACGGCGTGCGCACGGCACGCGGCCCGGGTGCGCTTCTTCCCACTCGAATGGGCGCATCCGGGCCGTGTGGACCGTATGAAATGACCGCTGGAGGGTCCCTCGCGGGACGGTCAAGCGGTGGTCAAGCCTGGGCCGAACGAGGGGCCCCGGGTCAGAGCTTCGTCCAGGCCTCCGTCAGGACGGACCGGAGGATGCCCTCGATCTCGTCGAACGTGGACTGGTCGGAGATGAGCGGCGGGGCGAGCTGGACGACCGGGTCGCCGCGGTCGTCGGCCCGGCAGTACAGGCCGTTGTCGTACAGCGCCTTGGAGAGGAAGCCGTACAGGACGCGCTCGGTCTCCTCGTCGGTGAACGTCTCCTTGGTGACCTTGTCCTTCACCAGCTCGATGCCGTAGAAGAAGCCGTTGCCGCGGACGTCGCCGACGATCGGCAGGTCGTGCAGCTTCTGCAGCGTGGTGAAGAAGGCGTTCTCGTTGTCGAGGACGTGCTGGTTGAGGCCCTCGCGCTCGAAGATGTCGAGGTTGGCGAGGCCGACCGCGGCGGAGACCGGGTGTCCGCCGAAGGTGTAGCCGTGCAGGAAGGTGTTGTCGCCCTCGTAGAACGGCTCGGCGAGCTTGTCCGAGATGATGCAGGCACCGATCGGCGAGTAGCCCGAGGTCATGCCCTTGGCGCAGGTGATCATGTCCGGCACGTAGCCGAACTTGTCGCAGGCGAACATCGTGCCGAGGCGGCCGAAGGCGCAGATGACCTCGTCGGAGACGAGCAGCACGTCGTACTGGTCGCAGATCTCGCGGACGCGCTGGAAGTAGCCGGGCGGGGGCGGGAAGCAGCCGCCCGCGTTCTGTACGGGCTCCAGGAAGACGGCCGCGACGGTGTCCGCGCCCTCGAAGAGGATCTCCTGCTCGATCTGGTCGGCGGCCCAGCGGCCGAAGGCCTCCGGGTCGTCGCCGAAGAGCGGGGCGCGGTAGATGTTGGTGTTCGGGACCTTGTGCGCGCCGGGGACCAGCGGCTCGAAGGGGGCCTTGAGAGCCGGCAGACCGGTGATGGACAGGGCGCCCTGCGGGGTGCCGTGGTAGGCGACCGCACGCGAGATGACCTTGTACTTGGTCGGCTTGCCCTTGAGCTTGAAGTACTGCTTGGCCAGCTTCCAGGCGGTCTCGACGGCCTCGCCGCCACCGGTGGTGAAGAAGACCTTGTTGAGGTCGCCCGGGGCGTAGTCCGCGAGGCGCTCGGCCAGCTCGACGGCCTTCGGGTGGGCGTAGGACCACACCGGGAAGAAGGCCAGTTCCTGCGCCTGCTTGTACGCGGCCTCGGCGAGCTCGTGACGGCCGTGACCGGCGTTGACCACGAACAGGCCGGACAGCCCGTCGAGGTAGCGCTTGCCCTGGTCGTCGTAGATGTAGGTGCCCTCGCCACGCACGATGGTGGGAACGGGCGCGTTCTCGTAGTCCGACATGCGGGTGAAGTGCATCCACAGGTGGTCGTACGCGGTCCGGCTGAGGTCCTTGCTCACGGCTATCGGGTTCCCCACATATAGGTCTGCTTCTTGAGCTTGAGGTAGACGAAGCTCTCGGTGGAGCGCACACCGGGTATCGCCCGGATGCGTTTGTTGATCGTCTCCAGCAGGTGGTCGTCGTCCTCGCAGACGATCTCCACCATCAGGTCGAAGGAGCCCGCGGTCATCACCACGTACTCGCATTCGGTCATGGCCGACAGGGCCTCCGCGACGGGATCGAGGTCGCCCTCGACATTGATCCCGACCATGGCCTGTCGCCGGAATCCCACGGTGAGCGGGTCGGTGACGGCGACGATCTGCATCACGCCCTGGTCGAGCAGCTTCTGCACGCGCTGGCGCACGGCCGCCTCGGAGAGGCCCACGGCCTTGCCGATCGCGGCGTACGGACGACGCCCGTCCTCCTGGAGCTGCTCGATGATTGCGAGGGACACGGCATCGACCGCTGGGGACGATCCGTTCCCGGTCCTGGAGTCTGCGCTGCGACTGGCCACAGGGCCACTCTGCACCGGGACTCGTCTGTCTCGCAACCCCAGATCGATGAAATTCGTTGTCGAAGGGCCCGGATCTCACTGAATCCGAAGTTGGCGGCGGTTGGGTATGTCGAAACCGTTACCCATGCGACTAGGCTGGGTGTCTCACCCATTGGACGTGTCGACAGGAGGGGTGGTTGTGACCACCGAGGTGCGCCGTCTGCGCAACTACATCAACGGAGAGTTCCGGGACGCCGCCGACGGGCGGACCATCGATGTGGTCAACCCGGTGACGGAGGAGGTCTACGCGACCTCCCCGCTGTCCGGCGAGGCCGATGTCGACGCCGCCATGGCCGCCGCCGCAGCTGCCTTCCCCGCGTGGCGCGACGCCACCCCCGCCGAGCGCCAGCGCGCCCTGCTGAAGATCGCGGACGCCTTCGAGGAGCGCGCCGAGGACCTCATCGCGGCCGAGTCCGAGAACACCGGCAAGCCGCTCGGGCTGACCCGTACCGAAGAGATCCCGCCGATGGTGGACCAGATCCGCTTCTTCGCGGGTGCGGCCCGGCTGTTGGAGGGCCGTTCGGCCGGCGAGTACATGGAGGGGCTGACCTCCATCGTCCGCCGGGAGCCGGTCGGTGTCTGCGCGCAGGTCGCGCCGTGGAACTACCCGATGATGATGGCCGTATGGAAGTTCGCCCCGGCGCTCGCCGCGGGCAACACCGTCGTCATCAAGCCGTCCGACACCACCCCGGCGTCCACCGTGCTGATCGCCGAGATCATCGGGCAGATCCTGCCGAAGGGCGTCTTCAACGTCATCTGCGGCGACCGTGACACCGGCCGCGCGATGGTCGAGCACCGGACCCCGGCCATGGCCTCCATCACCGGTTCGGTCCGGGCCGGCATGCAGGTCGCCGAGTCCGCCGCCAAGGACGTCAAGCGGGTCCACCTGGAGCTCGGCGGCAAGGCTCCCGTCGTCGTCTTCGAGGACACCGACATCGCCAAGGCCGTGGAGGACATCTCGGTCGCGGGCTACTTCAACGCCGGTCAGGACTGTACGGCCGCGACCCGGGTCCTGGTCCACGAATCCATCCACGACGAGTTCGTCACCGCACTGGCCAAGGCCGCAGCCGACACGAAGACCGGGCAGCCGGACGACGAGGACGTGCTCTACGGCCCGCTCAACAACGCCAACCAGCTGGCCCAGGTCAGCGGCTTCATCGAGCGCCTGCCCGCCCACGCCAAGGTCGAGGCGGGCGGCCACCGGGTCGGAGAGAAGGGCTACTTCTACGCCCCGACCGTCGTTTCCGGGCTCAAGCAGGACGACGAGATCATCCAGAACGAGGTCTTCGGCCCCGTCATCACCGTCCAGTCCTTCGCGGACGAGGCCCAGGCCCTGGAGTGGGCGAACGGCGTCGAGTACGCGCTGGCCTCCTCGGTGTGGACCAAGGACCACGCCCGCGCCATGCGGATGTCCAAGAACCTCGACTTCGGCTGCGTGTGGATCAACACCCACATCCCGCTCGTCGCCGAGATGCCGCACGGCGGATTCAAGAAGTCCGGCTACGGCAAGGACCTCTCCGCCTACGGCTTCGAGGACTACACCCGCATCAAGCACGTCATGACCTCGCTCGACGGCTGACAGCCGGCGGCTGACGCTTGAAACCCGTCGCCCGAAGACCGTCGACCGGCGGTCGCGGCCATCGGTACGGATACGGCCCCCCGGGCGCACTGTGCGAGTGCCCGGGGGGCCGAATGCGTGTTTCCGGGCCCCGTATCCGTGTTTCCGCGTTCGTTCGCCCTCGACAGGGTGTGCGCGGGGGGCGCGTACCGCTGGACGGTTGGTCCATTGCCCGCCGGGCCGGCGGACCGGCATCCTGCGCAGGTGCGAGCGATCCCGAACCACCCCATGTCCCGCCGGTCCCTGCTCCGCGCCTTCGGGGCGGGAGCGGCCGGCGTCACGCTGGCCGGCTGCGGAGTGCCCGCCGCCTATGTGGAGCCGGGTGACCGCGCCGGACGCGACTACTCCGCAGGCGACCACGCCCTGCACTTCGCCAACTGGCCGCTCTACATCGACACCGACGACGAGGACGAGTCGAAGCGGCCGACCCTCGAGGCCTTCAGCAAACGCACCGGGATCTCCGTCACGTACACCGAGGAGATCAACGACAACGACGAGTTCTTCGGCAAGATCAGCCCGGCCCTGATGAACCACCAGCAGACCGGCCGCGACCTGATCGTCATCAGTGACTGGATGGCCGCACGCTTCGTCCGGCTCGGATGGGTCCAGGAGATGGACCGGGCCGAGCAGCCCAACGTGACGAAGTACCTCGACCCGCAGCTGCGTTCGCCCGCCTTCGACAAGGGCCGGACGCACAGCGTGCCCTGGCAGTCCGGGATCACCGGCATCGCGTACAACCGCAAGAAGCTGGGCCGGGAGATCAAGCACACGAGCGACCTGTGGGCGGACGATCTGCGCGGCAGGATGACACTGCTGTCCGGGCTCGACGAGTCCTTCGCGCTGCTGATGCAGGGCAACGGCGTGGACATCACCCGCTGGAAGCGCGACGACTTCTACGAGATCTGCGACCAGGTGGAGAAGCTGGTGAAGTCGAAGCACATCCGCCGTTTCACCGGCAACGACTACATCAAGGACCTCTCCACCGGGGACGTGCTCGCCTGCCAGGCCTACTCAGGCGACGTCATCCAGCTCCAGGCGGACAATCCCGAGATCGAGTTCGTGGTGCCCGAGGAGGGGGCGGAACTCTGGGCGGAATCGCTCATGATCCCCAACCTCGCCCGCCACAAGCGCAATGCCGAGAAGCTCATCGACTACTACTACGAGCCCGAGGTCGCCGCCGAGCTCGCCACCTGGGTCAACTACGTCTGCCCGGTGCCGGCCGCACGCGAGGTGCTCGCCTCTTCCAAGGACAAGGAGACCGCCGCGCTCGCCGAGGACCCGCTGATCTTCCCCGACGACGCCATGCGCGAGCGGCTCGCCATCGCCCGGGACATCACCTCCGAGGAGCGCACCGAGTTCGCCAAGAAATGGAACTCCATCGTCGGTCTGTGAAGCCCTGCCGGGGCTGACGTAAAGGGCCGGTAAACCCGGGCGTACGCTGCGGACATGAGCGAGCGACGCGCCCTGCGGAGGCGTATACGCGTGTGGTTGGCCGTCTTCATCGTCTGTCTGGTCCTGAGCGGGCTGACCGCCTTCCCGCTCGTCCACGAACTGCGCTGGGCCGAGGATCTGCTGAGCTCCTCGGCCTCGCCCGTCCCCGAGCACTTCCCCGCCCTGCTGGAGTGGATCACTCGCGTCCGGACCGGGCTCGACACCGCCGACGCCGAGTACCCGTTCGTGCTCTACGGCACCGACTGGCTGGCCTTCGCCCACCTCGTGATCGCGGTCGCCTTCTACGGCCCCTACCGCGATCCGGTCCGCAACATCTGGGTCATCGAGTTCGGCATGATCGCCTGCGCCGGGATCATCCCGCTCGCGCTGATCTGCGGACCGATTCGCGACATTCCCTTCTGGTGGTCGGCCATCGACATGTCCTTCGGCGTCATCGGGGTGATTCCACTCCTGATCGTGCACCGCATGATCAAGCGGCTGGAGGCCGTGGAGCGGACACCGGAGCGGATCCCCGCGCAGGACGCCGCTCCGGCGGTCTGAGTCATCCGGCCGACGGGGCACCGAAGGCGGCCATCACGATGCCCAGCGCCGTGCGATTCATGTCCGGCCCCTTCGCGTCCGCCGAGTTGACGCTGTAGACCAGAGTCCGGGAGCGGCTGGCCAGGTCCTTCGGGGCGAACCGGTACACGGCGCCCGCCGCGAGTACGGCGAGGAGGACCGCGACCGGCGCCCGGCGGCGGACGACCAGGGGCAGCACCATCAGGGTGGTCAGCCCGTACGCCGTCCATGTCGCGGCCGGCAGTTCCGGGGCGCGCGGGACGACGAACGGCATGGTCATGGCGGGCTGGACCAGCAGAGCGATGAGGAGGTCGACGGTGCGGGGGCCCGCCCGCCGCGCCCGCGCCGCGACGTCTCGTATGCGTATCGGGGCGACGCCGTCAGGGTTTCCGCGCGACCACACCGAACTGGGCGACCTCGGGTCCCTCGGCGCCCGGTGCGGGGCGCCAGCGCGCACACGAGACGATGCCCGGATCGACGAGGTCCAGCCCGTCCAGGAACGCGGCGACCTCGAACCGGCCGCGAGCGGTGATCGGGGGAGTGGCGTTCTCGTTCCAGAACCGCATCGCCGCCTCGTTGCCCTCGCCGCCCAGCTCCAGGGTGGGGTGGGTGAGGGCCAGGTAGCTGCCGGAGGGCACCGCGTCCATCAGCTGCCGGACGATGCGAAGCGCCTCGTCCGTGTCGAGGACGAAGTTCAGGATGCCCAGCAGCATGACCGCCACCGGGCGCTCCAGGTCGAGGGTCGGCTGTGCCGCCCGCAGGATCTGCTCCGGGTTCCGGGCGTCCGCCTCGATGTACTCGGTCGCGCCCTCCGGCGAGCTGGTGAGCAGCGAGCGGGCGTGCGCCAGGACGATCGGGTCGTTGTCCACGTACACGACGCGGGCGTCGGGCGCGGTGTGCTGGGCGACCTCATGGGTGTTGTCGGCCGTCGGCAGGCCGGTGCCGATGTCCAGGAACTGGCCGACGCCCGCGTCACCGGCCAGATACCGCACCACCCGCCCGAGGAACGCCCGGTCGGCCCGCGCCACTTCGCCGATGCTCGGATACATGCCGGTGACCCGGTCGCCGACCGTCCGGTCCACCGGGAAGTGGTCCTTGCCGCCGAGCCAGTAGTTCCAGACCCGGGCGTTGTGGGCGACGTCGGAACGGACGCGGGCGGGAAGGGAATTGCTGCGGGGGGCGGTCACTGCTGACTCCTTGGCGCCGGCCTGGCATCGGGACGATGAGGTCCCGTCCATGATGCCGGACCGGTCAAGATCCGGCGCGGGCCGCGGAGTTGGCGATCACCTTGTGCAGGACGTCGATCCGGTTGGTCGTGATGGAGTCCACTCCCTGCCCGATCAGCCGGCGCATCGTCCGTCCGGTGTCCGCCGTCCACGCCGACACCAGCAGCCCGTCCCGGTGGTTGCGGTCCGTCAGCTCCCTGCTCACCAGGCCGAAGCGGTAGTTCAGCCAGCGCGGCCGCACCGCCTCCAGCAGCCCGGCCCGGGGCGGCGCGAGTGTCGTCCAGGTCATCGCGATCTCGGCAGACGGGTCGGCGGCCCGCACCCGCAGCATCGCCTCGGGCCCCGCGCAGTAGTAGGCGCGCTCACCGGCCCCGCACTCCCGGACCACGCCGACGGTCGTTCGTACGGACGCGTCGGTGGAGCCGGGCAGATCGATCATGACGCGATGCGCGCCCGCGGCGAGCAGAGCCTCGCGCAGGGTCGGCACCGCGCCCGCGGTCAGCTCGGCCAGCTCCTGGTGGGTGAGCCGGTCCAGTCGCAGGTCATGACCCCACAGCCGCTCCAGCGTGGCGTCGTGCAGCAGGACCGGCACACCGTCGCGGGTGACCCGGACATCGATCTCGACCGCGTCCGCCCCCCGTTCGAGGGCGGAGCGGACCGAGGGGAGGGTGTTCTCCCGGACACGGTACGGATCGCCGCGATGTGCGACGGCGGTGACAGGGGTGACAGGGGTGACAGGGGTGACAGTGGCCATGGGGCCATTGTCACCACCTGGCGGTCACCGGCCGGTGTGCTCCAGCCAGTCGGTCGTGTACGTGTCGATCTCGGCGGACAGCGTGCGCTTGCCCGCCGCGTCGAGGAAGGACGCCTCGACGGCGTTCTTCGCGAGCGCGGCGAGACCCCGCTCGTCGAGGCCGAGGAGGCGGGCGGCCACCCCGTACTCGTTGTTGAGGTCGGTGCCGAACATGGGCGGGTCGTCGCTGTTGATGGTGACCAGGACACCGGCCTGGACCATCTCCCTCACGGGGTGCTGCTCGATGTCCGTCACCGCCCGGGTCGCGATGTTGGAGGTGGGGCACACCTCGAGCGGGATGCGGTGCTCGGCGAGGTGCTCCAGGAGCTTCGGGTCGCGCACCGAGCTGGTGCCGTGGCCGATGCGCTCGGCGCGCAGCGAGGTCAGCGCGTCCCAGATCGTCTGCGGTCCCGTGGTCTCCCCGGCGTGCGGCACGGAATGCAGGCCCTCGGCGATCGCCCGGTCGAAGTAGGGCTTGAACTGCGGCCGCTCCACCCCGATCTCGGGGCCGCCGAGACCGAAGGCGACCAGCCCTTCCGGCCGCAGGTCGACGGCGAGCCGGGTGGTCTCCTCGGCGGCTTCGAGGCCGGCCTCGCCCGGAATGTCGAAGCACCAGCGCAGGACGACCCCGAGCTCGGACTCGGCGGCCTTGCGGGCATCCTCTATGGCCTCCATGAACGCCTGCTCGGGAATGCCGCGGCGAGTGGAGGAGAAGGGGGTGACGGTCAGTTCCGCGTAACGGATGTTCTGCCGCGCCATGTCGCGGGCGACCTCGAACGTCAGGAGCCGGACGTCCTCCGGGGTGCGGATCAGATCAACGACCGAGAGGTACACGTCGATGAAGTGGCCGAAGTCGGTGAAGGAGAAGTAGTCGGCCAGCGCCTCGGGGTCGGTGGGGACCTTCGAGTCGGGGTGGTGCGCGGCCAGTTCGGCGACGATGCGGGGCGAGGCGGAACCGACATGGTGGACATGGAGTTCGGCCTTGGGCAGCCCTGCGATGAAGGGGTGCAGATCGGTCATCGGATCCTCCTGAGGCAGGGGTGGTGCGGAGCCCGGGTACGTCGGGGAACCGGGCAGGGGACGGGAGTCATCGTAGGACGGGGGCGGCCCGTAGCATGACGGGCATCACGATGGGGGAGGCCCATGTCAGACAACACAGAACGGCCCGCGGACGGGGCCGCGCCGCGCGATCCATGGGCTCCGCCGGACAACCGGGTGCCGTTGGACAAGAACACCGGGGACACCCGCCCGCAGACGGACGGCGGCACGGGGACTCCCGGCCCGCCGCCCGCGCACGACCAGCAGACGGTCACGTCGGTGCCGGGCGTCGGAACGGGCCCGGCACCGACGGCCGGCTTCGGACCGCCCGACCAGGGACAGCCGGCCGGCCCCGGCGGCTGGCAGGGCCCGGGCCCCGGCTCGGTGCCGCCCCCGCCGGTCGGACCGAACGGTCCCGGGCAGGGGACACCGCCGCCCGGGGGGCAGTACGGCTACCCGGCCCCGCCTCAGTCGCAGTACGGCTACCCGGCACCGCCGGTTCCGCAGTACGGCGACTACGCGGGCTACGGCGGCCAGCCCGTATGGGGGGTCACCGGGCCCGCGAACGGCATGGGCACGGCGGCGATGGTGCTGGGGATCGTGGCCATCTGCCTCTTCTGCGTGTACGGCATCCCGAGTCTCATCCTGGGCATCCTCGCGTTGATCTTCGGCATCATCGGCCGCAAGCGGGTCGCACGCGGCGAGGCGGACAACTCCGGCCAGGCGCTGGCCGGGATCATCCTGGGGTCCATCGGAATAGCCATCGGCGTCGTCATCATCGGCGGCCTCATCTGGCTCTTCGCCACGCACGCGGATGAGTTCAACGACGACAGCACCTACGGCGACGACACCTACGGGACGTCCCTGGTCGTCGAGGACGCGCGCTGACGTCCCCGGTACCGGGCACTGCCCGATAAACGGCCAGGACCGCAGCAGCCGGAACCGCAGCGGCCCGCGGGGCGGTGGGAGATCATCCCGCCGCCCCGCGGGCCGTTTCATGGAGCGCTCGTCCCGCCCCGCAGCGCGGACCGTGCCTCCATCAGTGCGAACCCCAGCAGATTCAGGCCCCGCCACGTCGACGGATTCTCCGCACGAGGATCGTCCGCCGCGAGCCCGATGCCCCAGATGTGGTCCTTCGGGCTCGCCTCGACCAGCATCCGGTCGCCCGTGCCCAGCAGGAACTTCCGCAGGGCCGGGTCCTGGCCGAATTTGTGGATGCTGCCCGCCACCACCAGCCCGAACCGCTCGCGCTGCCAGACGGTCTCGTCGAAATCGCGGACCAGTCGGCCCTCCTTCTTCGCCTGGGCCGGGCTCTTCGCCGCCAGCACGCGCTCAGCTGCCTCCGCGTCCCCGAACAGCCTCGCCTTGCCGGCCATCATCCAGTGCTCGGCCGACGTATATGTCACCCCGTCGACCGTGAACCTCGACGGCCACCACTGGCTGAGGCAGCTCGCGCCGATCAGGCCGTCCGGGCGCGGCCGGTGCCCCCAGAACAGCAGGTACTTCACCCGATTGCCGAGAACGGGCCGATCCGTGGGCGCGTCGACATGCCGGACATCCCCGATGTGTTCCATGACACGCGATTCTGGCATCCGCCACTGACACTACGTACGGGGATTTCCGCACCGACGCGACACATGGTCGACAGATTCCGTCGCGTAACCAAAAGGCAACAACGGAATCACTTGTTGGGTGCGGTCCCCTCTGTCAGGATCGGCAGTCAATCCGAGCAGAAGCTACGCCGTCCCCGGTCTGCGGGGCAGCGGCGGAGGAGAGCGTGATGGGCAACAGCTTCCAGGTGCAGGACCGCTTCGCGGACGGCGCGCAGTACATCGGCGGAAGGCTGCGGTCCGGCACATCAGGACGCAGGCACGAGGTGGTGAACCCGGCGACGGGCGAGACCGTCTACAGCTACGAGCTGGCGGGCACCGCCGATGTCGACGCGGCCGTCGCCGCGGCGCGCGACGCCTTCCCCGGCTGGTCGGGAGCGACCCCGGCCGAGCGCTCCGAGGCCATGCACCGCTTCGCCGCCGTCCTCGCCGGGCAGGCGGACGACTTCGCGTACGCGGAGTCCCTCCAGTGCGGCAAGCCGGTCAAGCTCTCCACCGAGTTCGACGTCCCCGGCACGGTCGACAACACCTCCTTCTTCGCCGGCGCCGCCCGCCACCTGGAGGGCAGGTCGGCCGCCGAGTACGACGGCGACCACACCTCGTACGTACGGCGTGAGGCGATCGGCGTCGTCGGCTCCATCGCTCCCTGGAACTACCCGCTCCAGATGGCCGCCTGGAAGGTCCTCCCGGCCATCGCCGCGGGCAACACCATCGTGCTCAAGCCCGCCGAGATCACCCCGCTGACCTCGCTGATGTTCGCGCAGGCCGCCACCGAGGCAGGTATCCCGGACGGTGTGATCAACATCGTCACCGGCGCCGGCAAGGACGCGGGCGAGCACCTCGTCGGCCACCCGGACGTCGTGATGACCTCCTTCACCGGCTCCACCGCCGTGGGCAAGCGCGTCGCGGAGATCGCCACCTCCACCGTCAAGCGCCTCCACCTCGAACTCGGCGGCAAGGCACCCTTCGTCGTCTTCGACGACGCCGACCTGGAGGCCGCGGTCAACGGAGCCGTCGCGGGCTCCCTCATCAACACCGGCCAGGACTGCACGGCGGCCACCCGTGCCTACGTCCAGCGCCCGCTCCACGACGCCTTCGTCCAGGGTGTCGCCGCACTGATGGAGACCGTCCGGCTCGGTGACCCGTTCGACCCGAAGACCGACCTCGGCCCGCTGATCAGCCACGCCCAGCGCGACCGGGTCGCCGGCTTCGTCGAGCGTGCCCGCGCCTACGCCACCGTCGTCACCGGCGGCGAGGCCCCGGGCGGCGACCTGGCCGACGGCGCGTACTACCGGCCGACCCTGGTCGCCGGGGCCGCCCAGGACAGCGAGATCGTCCAGTCCGAGATCTTCGGCCCCGTCCTGGTGGTCCTGCCCTTCGACACCGACGACGAAGGCATCGCCCTGGCCAACGACACCCCCTACGGACTCGCCGCCTCCGCCTGGACCCGCGACCTGTACCGCGCGGGCCGCGCCACCCGCGAGATCAAGGCGGGCTGCGTCTGGATCAACGACCACATTCCGATCATCAGCGAGATGCCGCACGGCGGATACAAGGCCAGCGGCTTCGGCAAGGACATGTCGTCGTACTCCTTCGAGGAGTACACGCAGGTCAAGCACGTCATGTACGACAACACCGCGGTCGCCAGGAAGGACTGGCACCGCACGATCTTCGGGGACCGATAACCCGGCCGGTCCGGCCGCACACCCACCCGAAAGGGCAACGCGTATGGAGCAGTACGAGCCCGAGCGTCTCTCCGCGGCCCAGCTGGCCGCGATGCGCCGGAGTCTGACCAACGGCAGGGGAGCCCTCACCCGCCGGTCGATGTTGCGCGCCTCAGGCCTCGGCGCGCTCGCGGTCGGCGGACTGGGGACGCTGAGCGCGTGCGGCATCCCGCCCGCCAAGAGGGAGGGCGATGCGGCGGCGGCTTCGGACGACCACTCGGCCAAGGAGAAACAGGTCAACTTCTCCAACTGGACCGAGTACATGGACGTCAGCGAGGACGAGAAGCACCGGCCCACCCTGGACGCGTTCACCGAACGCACCGGGATCAAGGTCAAGTACACCGAGGACATCAACGACAACGTCGAGTTCTTCGGGAAGATCAAACCTCAGCTCGCGGCCGGCCAGGACACCGGCCGCGACCTGATCATCGTCACCGACTGGCTGGCCGCCCGCATCATCCGGCTCGGCTGGGCCCAGAAGCTCGACCCGGCGAACCTGCCGCACGCCTTCGCCAACCTCTCGCCCCAGTTCCGCACCCCCGACTGGGACCCCGGCCGCTCCTACTCCTACCCCTGGACCGGCATCCCGACGGTCATCGCCTACAACTCCAAGGCGACCGGCGGGCGCAAGGTCGACTCCGTGACACAGCTGCTCGACGACCCCACGCTCAAGGGCCGGGTCGGTTTCCTCTCCGAGATGCGCGACTCCGTCGGCATGACCCTGCTAGACATGGGCAAGGACCCGGGGAAGTTCACCGACGCCGACTACGACGCGGCGATAGGCCGGCTCCAGAAGGGCGTCGACAAGAACCAGATACGCCGCTTCACCGGCAACGACTACACCGCCGACCTCGACAAGGGCGACATCGCCGCCTGCGTCGCCTGGGCCGGCGACATCATCCAGCTCCAGGCCGGCAACCCGGACATCAAGTTCGCCATCCCCGCCGCCGGTTACATCACCTCCAGCGACAACATGCTGGTCCCGGCCAAGGCCCGGCACAAGACCAACGCCGAGAAGCTCATGGACTACTACTACGAGCCCCCGGTCGCCGCCCGGCTTGCCGCGTACATCAACTACGTCTGCCCGGTCGACGGGGTCCGCGACGAACTCGCCAGGATCGACAAGGCGATGGCCGCCAACACGCTGATCCTCCCGGACAAGGCGATGGCCGCCAGGTCGCACGCCTTCCGCTCCCTCACCTCCAAGGAAGAGACGGCGTACGAGGAGAAGTTCGCCAAGCTCATCGGTGCCTGACGCCACGCACCTCCTCCCCCTGATCTCCCTCTGACACCACTGGGACTGCGATCCATGACACAGCAGCAGACAGGCGGCGACGTCCGCCTCACCGGGATCAGCAAGACGTACGGCTCCTTCGCCGCCGTCCAGCCGCTCGATCTGACCGTCCCGCAGGGCTCCTTCTTCGCGCTGCTCGGCGCGTCCGGCTGCGGCAAGACCACCACCCTGCGGATGATCGCGGGCCTGGAGGAGGCCACCACCGGCACAGTCACCCTCGGCGGCCGCGACATCACCGGCCTCCCCCCGTACAAGCGGCCCGTCAACACGGTCTTCCAGAGCTACGCGCTCTTCCCGCACCTCGACATCACGGAGAACGTCGCCTTCGGTCTGCGCCGGCGCGGCATCAAGTCGGTGAAGAAGCAGGTCGACGACATGCTGGAGCTCGTCCAGCTCGGCGACTTCGCGAAGCGCAAGCCCCATCAGCTCTCCGGCGGACAGCAGCAGCGCGTCGCCGTCGCCCGCGCCCTGATCAACCACCCGCAGGTGCTGCTGCTCGACGAACCGCTGGGCGCCCTCGACCTCAAGCTGCGCCGCCAGATGCAGCTCGAACTCAAGCGCATCCAGACCGAGGTCGGCATCACCTTCATCCACGTCACCCACGACCAGGAGGAAGCCATGACCATGGCCGACACCGTCGCGGTGATGAACGCCGGCCGGGTCGAACAGCTCGGCGCCCCCGCCGATCTGTACGAGAACCCGCGGACCACCTTCGTCGCCAACTTCCTGGGCACCTCGAACCTGATCGAGGGCGAAGTCGTCTCCGCGGCCGCGGACATAGTCGTGGCAGCCGGCGGCGGGAAGCTGCGGCTGCCCGCCGACCGGTGCGCCGGGCCCACCGAGGACGGCGGCAAGCTGCTGCTCGGCATCCGCCCGGAGAAGATCTCGCTCGCGCACGCGGCCGAGGCCGACGCGATAGCCGAGGGCCGCAACCGGGTCACCGGCCGGATCGTCGACTCCAGCTTCATCGGAGTCTCCACGCAGTACGTGGTCGAGAGCCCGGCGGGCAAGACGCTGCACGTGTACGAGCAGAACATCGAATCCCGCACCGGCCTCATACCCGGGGCCGAGGTCGTCCTGCACTGGAACCCGGCGCACACCTTCGGCCTGGACGCCGCCCAGGACATCGACGCCGGTGTGGAGACGGTGGAGGACGCGGCGTGAGCCTCACCAAGGAGGCGCCACCGGCCCCCGCCACCGAGCCGGAAGTGCGCAAGCCCTCCACCCGCAAGCGCCTCGTCCCCTACTGGCTGCTGCTCCCCGGCATCCTGTGGCTCGTCGTCTTCTTCGCGCTGCCGCTGGTCTACCAGGCCTCGACCTCGGTACAGACGGGATCCCTGGAGAAGGGGTTCGAGGTCACCTGGCACTTCCGGACGTACTGGGACGCGCTGGCCGACTACTACCCGCAGTTCATCCGGTCCCTGCTGTACGCGGGCACCGCGACGATCCTGTGCCTGCTCCTGGGCTACCCGCTCGCCTACCTCATCGCCTTCAAGGCCGGCCGCTGGCGCAACCTGGTGCTGGTGCTGGTCATCGCCCCGTTCTTCACCAGCTTCCTGATCCGTACGCTCGCCTGGAAGACGATCCTCGCGGACGGCGGCGCGGTCGTCGACGTACTGAACACGCTGCACGTCCTGGACGTCACCAGCTGGCTCGGCTGGACCGAGAACAACCGTGTCCTGGCCACCCCGATGGCGGTGGTCTGCGGTCTCACGTACAACTTCCTGCCGTTCATGATCCTGCCGCTCTACACCTCGCTGGAGCGGATCGACGGCCGGCTGCACGAGGCCGCCGGGGACCTGTACGCCACGCCCGCCACCACCTTCCGCAAGGTGACGTTCCCGCTGTCCATGCCGGGTGTCGTCTCCGGGACGCTGCTGACCTTCATCCCGGCCAGCGGTGACTACGTCAACGCGGAACTCCTGGGCTCCACCGACACCAAGATGGTCGGCAGCGTCATCCAGAGCCAGTTCCTGCGCGTCCTCGACTATCCGACGGCGGCCGCGCTCTCCTTCATCCTCATGGCGGTCGTCCTGGTCATGGTCACCGTCTACATCCGCCGCTCCGGGACGGAGGACCTGGTCTGATGCCCGTACTGCGCTGGCTGCGACGCCATCTGATCGTCATCGCGGGTCTGCTGACCCTCGCCTACATGATCCTGCCGAACATCGTCGTGATGGTGTTCTCCTTCAACAAGCCCAACGGGCGCTTCAACTACTCCTGGCAGCGCTTCTCGACCGACGCCTGGAAGGACCCCTGCGGTGTCGCCGACATGTGCGGCTCGCTCTCGCTCTCCCTCCAGATCGCCGTCTGGGCCACGGTCGGCGCGACCGTGCTCGGCACGATGATCGCGTTCGCCCTGGTCCGCTACCGCTTCCGGGCGCGCGGCGCGATCAACTCGCTGATCTTCCTGCCGATGGCGATGCCCGAGGTCGTCATGGCCGCGTCGCTGCTCACGCTGTTCCTCAACATGGGTGCGCAGCTGGGCTTCTGGACGATCCTCATCGCGCACATCATGTTCTGCCTCAGCTTCGTCGTGACGGCCGTCAAGGCACGTGTCATGTCGATGGACCCGAGGCTGGAGGAGGCGGCCCGCGATCTGTACGCCGGACCGGTGCAGACCTTCGTGCGGGTGACCCTGCCGATCGCCGCCCCCGGAATCGCCGCGGGAGCGCTGCTCGCCTTCGCGCTCTCCTTCGACGATTTCATCATCACCAATTTCAACGCGGGCTCCACCGTGACCTTCCCCATGTTCGTCTGGGGCTCGGCACAGCGCGGCACTCCCGTGCAGATCAACGTCATCGGTACAGCGATGTTCATCATTGCGGTACTGGTGGTTCTCGTCGGCCAGCTGATCGCGAACCGGCGGAAGAACGCACGACCCTGAAAGTCCCGAAGGAGTTGGAAACCATGGCCCCAGCTGCCATGCGTACTGCTGCACGATCACTCTCCGACGCCAAGCCGGTGTCCTTCTGGCTCGACGACCCCGGCAGGCCCGAGGCGCTCGGCGCGCTCACCGGCGACGAGCAATGCGATCTCCTCGTCATCGGCGGCGGCTACAGCGGACTGTGGACCGCACTGCTCGCCAAGGAACGCGAACCGGAACGCGATGTCGTACTGATCGAGGGGCACGAGACGGGCTGGGCCGCCTCGGGCCGCAACGGTGGATTCTGTGCCGCCTCCCTCACCCACGGCCTGCCCAACGGCCTGGAGCGCTGGCCGGGCGAGATCGCGAAACTGGAGGAGCTGGGCGCGCGCAACCTCGACGCCATCGAGGTGGCCGTCGCCCGCTACTCCATCGACTGCGACTTCGAGCGCACCGGCGAGATCGATGTCGCCACCCAGCCCCACCAGCTCGAAGAGCTGCGGGAACGGCACCAGGAGGCCGAACGGCACGGCTTCGGCGGGGTCGAGTTCCTCGACCGCGACGAGCTGCGCGCGGAAGTCGACTCACCGACGTTCCTGGGTGGCCTCTGGGACCGGAGCGGTGTCGCGATGCTGCATCCGGCCAAGCTGGTCTGGGGTCTGAAGCAGGCCTGCCTCGACCTGGGTGTGCGGATCTACGAGCACACCCGCGGGCTGGAACTGGCCAGAACCGGAACCGGAATGGCGGTCCGGACGCCGTACGGAAGGGTCCTCGCCCGCCACGTCGCCCTGGGCACGAACATCTTCCCCTCACTCGTGAAGCGGGTCCGTCCGTACACCGTCCCGGTCTACGACTACGCGCTGATGACCGAGCCGCTGACCGAGGACCAGCTCGCCGCCATCGGCTGGAAGAACCGGCAGGGACTGGGCGACAGCGCCAATCAGTTCCACTACTTCCGGCTTTCCGCGGACAACCGGATCCTGTGGGGCGGATACGACGCGATCTATCCGTACGGGGGCCGGCTCAGCGCCGAACTCGACCAGCGGCCCGAGACGTTCCTGAAACTCGCCGGGCAGTTCTTCGAGTGCTTCCCGCAATTGGCGGGCGTGCGATTCAGTCACGCCTGGGGCGGTGCGATCGACACCTGTTCCCGCTTCTCCGCATTCTTCGGAACGGCCCATCAGGGCCGGGTCGCCTATGCCGCCGGATTCACCGGACTCGGCGTCGGGGCCACCCGGTTCGGAGCCGATGTCATGCTCGACCTCCTCGCGGGGACACGGACCGAGCGCACCACGCTGGAGATGGTGCGGACCAAGCCGATGCCGTTCCCGCCGGAGCCCCTCGCCTGGGCCGGGATCGAGTTGACGAAGCGGTCGCTGGCCAGGGCGGACGACAACGGAGGCCACCGCAATCTGTGGCTGCGGACGATGGACCGCGTGGGCCTCGGTTTCGACAGCTGAGCCACGGGGCGCACCTCGTGACCCAGATCACTACTGATGGGTAGCCGAACCCGCGTAATGGATCGGTCCGACCCCTCTCTCCCGGGTGAACGCACCGGCAACTCCTGTCGGTGCGACACGGAACGGAGGCCGGTCATGACGGGCACGGGGGTCAAGGCGGCGGTGGAGTGGCTTGCGTCGGTGGCGCCGGATCCGGACGCCTGCCGACGGGAATGGGAGCGCAATCCGCGAGGGATCGCGCTCCTTCCCGCCGGCAGGCGCTGGGACGTACTGATTCTCCCGGGGGAGCTGGGCTATCCGACGCTCGACGTGCTCACCCGTCTCGTCGACCGGCCGGGACCGGTCCTCTCCGACTTCGGCGACGCCCGTATGGGCTTCTTCGTGCCGCCGGGCACGGTCGCCCGCTGGGTGGGCACCGGGGTGCGGGGTGCGGGTCAGGGCACCTGGATCGTGGTCCCGCACCCGGGGCGGGCCGCCGTGGGCGGGGTGCGCTGGCTGATCCCGCCCGACGGGTCGGGCACACTCACCGACGCCACGCTGCTGGAACTGGCGATGCACGAGGCCGCGGCGGGACGCAGGGAATAGCCGCGACGGGAGGCGGGGAACAGCCGCGCCGGGAAGCAGCGAGCAGGGGCTGGGTGCCAGAGGTCTTGACAACCTGATTGGTCTGGACCATGTTGTGCGCCACACCCAATTCCCCCCTGCACGGAGGCCGTTGTGGAACGTACGGGACCCCCCGCCCGCATGACCGGACTTCTGGCGGCCTTCTCGGCCGCCCTGCTGGCCGTCGGCGGCCTGGCCGCGACGGCGCCGAGCGCCGCGGCGGCCGACGCCGACCTGGCGCGCAACGGAAACTTCGAGGCCGGTCTGACCGGCTGGAACTGTACGGGCGGCAGCGGAGCCGCCGTCAGTACACCCGTGCACGGCGGCACCTCGGCGCTGAAGGCGACCCCGGCCGGCAGCGACAACGCCAGGTGCTCCCAGGCGGTGACGGTCAAGCCCGGCTCCACGTACACGCTGAGCGCCTGGGTGCAGGGGAGTTACGTCTACCTGGGTGCGGAGGGCACCGGCACGACGGACGTGTCCACCTGGACGCAGTCCGCCGGGGACTGGAAGCAGCTCACCACCACCTTCAAGACCGGCGCGTCGACCACCTCGGTCACCGTGTACACGCACGGCTGGTACGGCACCCCCGCCTACTACGCCGACGACCTCACCCTCGTCGGCCCCGGCGGCGACCCGGTCGCGCTCCCGGCGGTCCCCGCGGGCCTCAGGGCAGGCACCCCCACCTCGTCCTCGGTCCCGCTGTCCTGGACCGCCGCCGCGGGCGCCACCGGCTACAACGTCTACCAGGGCGGTACGAAGGTCCTCTCCGCCACCGGGACCTCGGCGACCGTGACGGGACTGGCCGCCTCGACCGCGTACAGCTTCCAGGTCAGCGCCACCAACGCCGCGGGCGAGTCCGTGAAGTCCGCCGCGGTCTCCGCCACCACGACGTCCGGCAGCAGCGGGGGAGGAGGCGGCGCGGAGCTGCCGGCCCACGCGCTCGTCGGCTATCTGCACTCCAGCTTCGCCAACGGCTCCGGCTACACACGGATGGCGGACGTGCCCGACTCGTGGGACGTCATCGATCTGGCCTTCGGCGAGCCGACCTCCGTCACCTCCGGCGACATCCGCTTCTCGCTCTGCCCGGTCACCGAGTGCCCGAACGTCGAATCCGTGGCCGAGTTCAAGGCCGCCATCAAGGCCAAGCAGGCCGCGGGCAAGAAGGTGCTGATCTCGATCGGCGGCGCCAACGGCCAGGTGCAGCTCGCCACCACCGCCGCACGCGACACGTTCGTCTCCTCGGTCAGCAAGATCATCGACGAGTACGGGCTGGACGGCCTGGACATCGACTTCGAGGGCCACTCGCTGTCGCTGAACACCGGCGACACCGACTTCCGCAGCCCCACCACCCCGGTCGTCGTCAACCTGATCTCCGCGGTGAAGACCCTCAAGGCCAAGTACGGCGCGAAGTTCGTCCTCACCATGGCTCCCGAGACCTTCTTCGTGCAGCTCGGCTACCAGTACTACGGCTCCGGGCCGTGGGGCGGCCAGGACCCGCGTGCCGGGGCCTATCTGCCGGTGATCCACGCGCTGCGCGACGACCTCACCCTGCTGCACGTCCAGGACTACAACTCGGGCTCCATCATGGGTCTGGACAACCAGTACCACTCGATGGGCGGCGCCGACTTCCACATCGCGATGACCGACATGCTGCTGACCGGGTTCCCCGTCGCCGGGGACCAGGCGAAGATCTTCCCCGGTCTCCGCCCCGACCAGGTCGCGATCGGCCTGCCGGCCTCCACCCAGGCGGGCAACGGACACACCTCGCCGGCCGAGGTCACCAAGGCGCTGAACTGCCTGACGAAGAAGACGGACTGCGGCTCGTACGCCACCCACGGGACGTGGTCGGGGCTGCGCGGTCTCATGACGTGGTCGGTCAACTGGGACCGCTTCAACAACTGGGAGTTCTCGAAGAACTTCGACGCCTACTTCGGCGGCTGAGCACCCACAGCGCCACCAGCAGCACTCCGCACAGGCACCAGCTGCCACTCACATCCAGTGGCCAGTGGTAGCCGCGGAGCACCAGACCGATGCCCGTCGCCGCCGTCATCAGGACGGCGGCGACGGGCATCATCCATGCGTGCGCCACGTACGGGGCCAGCAGCACCGCCGCTGCGCCGTACGCCACCGCGGCGGTGGCCGCGTGGCCCGACGGGTAGTAGCCGGTGGCGTCCGTCGACGGCCCCGGACGGGCGATCCAGTCCTTCAGCGGGACGACGAGCAGCGGCACCGCGGCCATGGCCAGGGCGGCAGCGAGGGGGGCCCGGCGCTCTCCGCGCACCAGGGTCCAGGCGATCGCGCAGCCGAGGACCGGGAGGGCGATCTGCATGTTGCCGAGGTCGGCGAGGAATTCGGTGAGCTGCCGCGGGCCGTTTCCGACGAGGGCCCGGCCCGCGCGCTCGTCCAGACGGCGCAGCGGGCCGTCGGCCGCGATCTGCCAGGTGGTGAGTGCGAACAGGGCCAGCAGGCCCGACACCACGGAGAGGAAAAGGGCCGTCCGGCCCGGAACAGGGGGGGTTGTTCCGGGCCGGACGGTGGGACCGGTGTGCCGCGCGCCCCGGGGGGTGTGGGGCGGGCGGCCATCCGATCGGTGAGGAGTTCCGGAGCCGGAGGCTCCAGGGGTGTGCGCGAAGGCACAACCAGGACGGCGCTGGGGAAGCTCCGACCCGGTATCGCCCGCAGTCCCCTGCGGGCGGGGTGCATCTCTCATCTGCGGAAACCGTACGTCAGGTGATGGGGGACCGACAGGTCGAACGGTATCCCGCCATCGCCCCCGCACACGTTCTTCACAGGCCCTCACGCGGGCACCGGGCAACCCCGGAGAAAACGCCGTGCGCCGCTCCCCGGGGCCCGGCGGATCAGACCCCGGCGAACGCCTGCTCGATGACGTCGAGGCCCTCGTTCAGCAGGTCCTCGCCGATCACCAGCGGCGGCAGGAAGCGCAGGACGTTGCCGTACGTGCCGCAGGTGAGGACGAGGACACCCTCGGCGTGGCAGGCCTTCGCGAGCTGTGCGGCGACCTCCGGGTTCGGGTCCTTCGTGCCCGCCTTCACCAGCTCGATCGCGATCATCGCACCGCGGCCGCGGATGTCACCGATGAGATCGCCGTTGGGCAGCTTCGACTGCATCTCGGCGAGCCGGCCCTTCATGACCTCCTCGATGCGCTTCGCCTTGCCGTTCAGGTCCAGCTCGCGCATCGTCTCGATGGCGCCGAGCGCCCCCGCGCAGGCGACAGGGTTTCCGCCGTACGTGCCGCCGAGGCCCCCGGCGTGCGCGGCGTCCATGATCTCGGCGCGGCCGGTCACGGCGGAGAGCGGCAGCCCGCCCGCGATGCCCTTGGCGGTCGTGATCAGGTCGGGGACGATGCCCTCGTCCTCGCAGGCGAACCACTGGCCGGTGCGGCAGAAGCCGGACTGGATCTCGTCGGCGACGAAAACGATGCCGTTGTCCTTGGCGAACTGCGCGATCGCCGGCAGGAACCCCTTCGCCGGCTCGATGAAGCCGCCCTCGCCGAGGACCGGCTCGATGATGATCGCGGCGACGTTGTCCGCGCCGATCTGCTTGGTGATCTGGTCGATGGCCTGGGCGGACGCCTCGGCGCCCGCGTTCTCGGCACCGGTCGGCCAGCGGTAGCCGTACGCCACCGGAACCCGGTAGACCTCGGGCGCGAACGGACCGAAGCCCTGCTTGTACGGCATGTTCTTCGCCGTCAGCGCCATCGTGAGGTTGGTCCGGCCGTGGTAGCCGTGGTCGAAGACGACGACGGCGGTGCGCTTGGTGTAGGCACGGGCGATCTTCACCGCGTTCTCGACGGCCTCGGCGCCCGAGTTGAACAGCGCGGACTTCTTCGCGTGGTCGCCCGGGGTGAGCTCGGCGAGCTGCTCGCAGACCTCGACGTAACCCTCGTACGGCGTGACCATGAAGCAGGTGTGGGTGAAGTCGGCGAGCTGGGCGGAGGCGCGGCGCACGACAGCCTCGGCGGAGGCGCCGACGGACGTCACGGCGATGCCGGAACCGAAGTCGATCAGACGGTTCCCGTCCACGTCCTCGATGATCCCGCCACCGGCGCGGGCGGTGAACACCGGCAGGGTGGAGCCCACACCTGCGGCGACCGTCGCGAGCCGGCGGGCCTGCAGCTCCACGGACTTCGGGCCGGGAATGGCAGTGACGACGCGGCGCTCCTGCGGAATTGCGGTCATGCGGGGCTCCTGGGGGTGTTTCGGACGCTTCTCTTTCTGCAGGCTAGGGGTGGGGACGGGGGTCCGGCATGCTCCGATCGGGAGTGGTGGGGGCGTGTCCTTGTCCGCGACGGACAGAAGGCGGTACGGGGGCGGCGCGGCCCCTGCCCCGTCACTATCCCGGCGCCTTGCTGAACTCACCGTGTTCGCGCACTAGATTGGCCGGTGCAGCGGTCGGACCCGGCTGGTCAGGGGGCAACGGTTCATGGACGACGAAGGCACGTACGGCGCTCGGGGCGCGCGGGGTGTGCAGCCGCCCGACGGGCGGCCCGGGAGGTCCGTGCCGCATCCGGCAGGCCCGCCGCCCGCCCTGCCGCCCGGTCCGCCCCCCGCCGCCCCACCCGCGTTCCCTCCGACGATCCCGCCGCCCGCCACCCCGAAGAGGCCCGCGGCTTCCCCCGGGCAGCACCGGCCGGCGGGCACCCGCTCGGCCACGGCCGAATGGCTGAACGCGCCCCGCCCCGACACCGGGCCGGGCGTGTGGCGGTACGCGTACGTGCCACGGGCCGCCGAGCGGCCGCCACGCCCCTCGCTGGTGGGACCGGCGGCCACGATGGCTCTGTGGCTCCTGCTGTGGCTGCTGCTCACGGAGCGCGCGGTCCCCTACGTGTCCAAGCCGATCGAGATCATCACCGGGCCCGAATGGTGGTCCTTCGGCGGCCTCAGGAAGGATGCGCCCGCGCTGGTGGTCAACTCCACCACGCTCTACTACCAGGTACTGGTCCTCGGCCTGGGTTTCTGGGCCGCCCGGGTCGGCGGCTGGGCCCACGTCTTCCGCTACTTCGCCGGCCCCCGGCTGGGCCGGGCCAGGCTGGTGGTCTCGGCCTCCGGTGCGGCACTGGCCGTCTGGCTCGTCTGGACGCGGCGGGTACCCCTCGCCGACGTCATCCTGCCCGCGGTTCCGACCAGCTGGATGCAGGGCGGCGGCAACCAGTACGCGGCGCTTCTCGTCTCGATCGTTCTCTACGCCCTGATCGGTACCGCGATCGTGTGGCCCTTCGCCAGGACCGGTCACTGGTCGGTTGAGCTCCGCACTCTCCTGGGGCGCGCCGAACCCGGTCCGGAGAGGCTCCGGACCGCTCCCGCGCAGGCCGGCCCGGACCTCGCCCACTGGCCCGAGCTGCGGGCCGCCGGAGGCACGGAAGCCGCGGAGGCACTCACCGCGGCCCTGCACGCCGGCAGGCTGAACGACATCGACTGCGTACGGCTGCGCCACGCCTGGGGCGCAGCCCGGACTCGCCCCGACCGGCGCGCCTCCTTCACCGAGACCGTGCTGCGCAAGGGCGCCGACGCCTACCTCCACCCTTCCGGCCGCCGGGACCTGCCCCTGCGCACCGCCGTGCATGACCCGCTCACCGGCCAGGTCCGGATCGGCGAATGCGCCGACGACCCGCGCAACCCCTATCCGCGTCGCGGCGCGGGGATGGCACTGGAACCCGCGTCACTGGGCACCTCCCTGCTGGTCGTCGGGCCGCCCGGATCGGGGAAGACGGAACGGGTGGTCCGGCCCGTCGTCGAATCGCTCGGCCTGCGGGCGCTCACCGGACAGGCGGCGGTGCTCGCCGTCGGCGGTGCCGGGGACCGGCTCGGCCCGGACGGGGCCTACGACGTCGTCGTCAGGATCGGCGACCCCGCGTCCCTGCACGACTTCGACCTGTACGGCGGTACGACCGACCCCGACGAGGCGGCGGCCGCCCTCGCTGAGGGCCTGGCCGGAGACCTCCCCGCCCTGGACGCCCGGCGTGCGGCGACCGCGCTCGGTCAGCTGCTGGGTCCGTACCGCGCCGTTCACGGCACGTTCCCCGCCGTACCCGAACTCCGTGAACTCCTCGAAGGCTCCGCCGCCGCGCTGGGCGGCCTCCGGCAGGCCCTGGAGTCGGCAGGCGACCACGCGATGCTGCGCGAACTGGACGCCCGGCAGCGTCAGGCGGGGAGCTCCGGCGACCCGGCCGCCGTCCTCGCCGACCGGATCGCCGTGCTCGACCGCCCTGCCTTCGCCGGGTTCTTCGCCACCGGGGCCGAGGCCCGCCCGTTCTCGCTGCGCTCCCTGGAGAAGCACCCGCTGCGCGTGCGCATCGATCTGCCGGAACGAGCCCACGCCGAGGCGTCCCGGGTGCTGGCCCGGATCGTCCTCGCCCAGTTCAACGCGATCACCGCGGCCCGCGCCGACCGCTCGCTCTTCGTCTGCCTGGTCCTGGACGACGCGACTCACACGGTCACCGCCGAAACCGTCCGGGGTATCCGCCGGCTGCGCTCCGTCAACGCCGGGGCGGTCCTGTCCCTGCGCACCCTGGACGACGTGCCGGAGGAACTGCACACGGCGCTGCTCGGCGCTGTCGGCTGCACCATGGCCTTCCCCGGCGTCACCACCTGGGACGGCAAACGCTTCGCCGAGGCCTGGGGCAAGGAGTGGGTGGAGGTCCGCGAGGTCGCCCAGCACGGCGTCTTCGCCGACCAGCCGCTCACCCGGGCCGTGCACGCCCTGCGGAAGCTGGCCACCGGCAAGGCCGTCACCACGGACGCGGTGACCGTGCGCCAGGTCGAGCGGGAACGGTGGTCCGCCTCCGGCCTCGCCTACGAGCTGCCCGCCGGCCACGCGGTGCTCTCCCTCACCACGGTCGACGGTGGACACGCCCCGCCGCTCCTGGTGCGGCTCGGCGACTGACCCGCGCGGCAGCAGCGGTGACGGGGATCCTGCCACCCTGGCAGAATCGCCGGGAGCCGTTCATACGGGACGGCGAAATCGCCCCCTCCCAAAGGTCCCCGATCCCCATGCCCCCCACTCTCGCCTCGCTCGTCCAGCACTCGGCGCTCAAACTCACGGTGCGTGCGGGGGCGGACCGGCTCCACGTGCCGGTGCGCTGGGCGCATGCCAGTGAGCTGGCCGACCCCGTCCCCTACATGGAGGGCGGCGAGCTGCTCCTGATCACCGCGACCAACCTCGACGCGGAGAACCCGGAAGCGATGCGCCGGTACGTACGACGGCTGTCCGGGGCCGGAGTCGTCGGGCTGGGCTTCGCCGTCGGGGTCACCTACGACGACGTACCGCAGCCGCTGGTCGACGCCGCCGAGGAAGCCGGGCTGCCTCTGCTCGAAGTGCCGCGCCGCACCCCGTTCCTCGCCATCGCCAAAGCCGTCTCCTCGGAGATCGCCGCCGATCAGTACCGGGCCGTCACCGCGGGGTTCGAGGCGCAGCGGGAGCTGACCCGGGCGGCGCTCGCGGGGGACGGCCCCGCCGAACTCCTCACCCGGCTCGCCGTGCACGTCGACGGCTGGGCCGCGCTGTACGACGCCTCCGGCACCGTCGTGGCCGCCGCCCCCGACTGGGCGGCCCGCCGCGCCGCCCGGCTCACGCCCGACGTGGAACGGCTGCGGGAACGCCCGGCACCGGCCAGCGTCGTCGTCGGCGACACGGACGACCGGGTCGAGCTCCAGTCCCTGGGCACCGGACGGCGGGTACGCGGTGCACTGGCCGTGGGGACCGGGGCGGCACTCGGCACCGCGGAGCGCTACGCGGTGCACTCGGCGGTCGCCCTGCTCACCCTCACCACGGCGCGCTCCCGCTCGCTCCAGGGCGCCGAACAGCGACTCGGCGCGGCGGTGCTGCGCATGCTCCTGGCCGGTCAGCCCGACCACGCGCGCGGTGTCGCGGGGGATCTGTACGGCGGGCTGCTCGACGCGCCCTTCCGGCTGCTCATCGCCGAGGCCGCCGAACCGTCGACCACGGCGCAGCTGACCGAGGCCATGGAGACGGCCGCCGCACGGTCCGGCGAGACGCTGCTGATGGTGCCCGAGGGCGAACGCCTCGTCGTGCTGGCCGCCGACGGCGGGGCCGCGGTCGCCGCCTGCGCCGCCTACGCCGAGGCGCAGGAGGACGCGCCCCCGCGCGACCCGTCGGCGGAGGACACCGAGGTGGTCGTAGGCCTCTCCGCCCCCGCGGGACCGATCGCCGTCTCGGCGGCGTACAAGCAGGCCGAACAGTCGCTCTCGGTCGCCCGCCGCCGCGGCAGGGCGCTGGTCGAGCACGAGGAGCTGGCGGCCGGGTCCGTACTGCCGCTGCTCGCGGACGACGCGGTCAGGGCCTTCGCCGACGGCATGCTCCGCGCCCTGTACGAGCACGACGCCAAGGGCCGCGGCGACCTCGTGGCCTCCCTGCGGGCCTGGCTCGCCCACCACGGCCAGTGGGACGCGGCCGCAGCGGACCTGGGCGTCCACCGCCACACCCTGCGCTACCGCATGCGACGGGTGGAGGAGATCCTCGGCCGCTCCCTGGACGACGCGGACGTCCGGATGGAGCTGTGGCTGGCACTCAAGGTCGCGAACCCCCCGACCGCGTCGTAGGGACCCTGCCGGCCCCGCCCCTCATCCGACAAACCGGCGCACCCCGGCACGCCTCTGCTCCATGCCGGACAAACACCAGTCGGACCATGCGGCCCTACGGTGGGGACGGAACACCCCACGACATCGAAGGGCCGGAACCTCCATGACCTCCACCCACGCCTTCTGGCTGGCCGGCCGCGAGGCCACCGGCGAGGAAAGCTTCGACGTCACCAACTCCTGGGACGGCCGGCTCGTAGGCACCGTCAGCATGCCCACCGAGGCCCAGGTCGAGGAGGCCGTCGTCGCCGCACACGCCGTGCGCGACGAGTTCGCCGCGACCCCGGCCCACGTCCGCGCCGCCGCGCTCGACCACGTGGCACGGCGTCTGACGGAGCGCACCGAGGAGATCGCCCAGGTGATCTCCGCCGAGAACGGCAAGCCGATCAAGTGGGCGCGCGGCGAGGTCGGCCGGGCCGTCTCCGTGTTCCGGTTCGCCTCCGAGGAGGCCCGCCGCTTCAACAGCGGCGACGCCCAGCGCCTGGACACCGACGCCGGCGGCACCGGCCGTCTCGGCCTGACCCGCCGCTTCCCGCGCGGCACGGTCCTCGGCATCGCGCCCTTCAACTTCCCGCTGAACCTGAGCGCCCACAAGGTCGCCCCGGCCATCGCCGTCGGCGCCCCCATCATCCTGAAGCCCGCCCCGGCCACCCCGATCTCCTCGCTGATCCTGGGCGAGCTGCTGGCCGAGACCGACCTGCCGGCCGGTTCCTGGTCCGTGCTGACGGTCCCCAACGACCGCATGCCCGCCCTCGTCCAGGACGAGCGGCTGCCCGTGATCTCGTTCACCGGGTCCGCCCCGGTCGGTTACTCGATCATGGACTCGGTGCCGCGCAAGCACTGCACCCTGGAACTCGGTGGCAACGGTGCCGCGGTCGTCCTCGGCGACTACGCCTCCGAGAAGGACCTGGACTGGGCCGCGACCCGTATCGCGACCTTCTCCAACTACCAGGGCGGCCAGTCCTGCATCTCGGTGCAGCGCGTCATCGCGGACGCCGCGGTCTACGACCGGCTCCTGCCGAAGATCGTCGCGGCCGTCGAGGCCCAGGTCACCGGCGACCCGTCCGACGCCACCACCGATGTCGGCCCGCTCGTCGACGAGAACGCCGCCAAGCGCGTCGAGTCCTGGGTCGACGAGGCCGTGCAGGCCGGCGCCCAGCTGCTCGCCGGCGGCAAGCGCGACGGGGCGACGTACGCGCCGACCGTCCTCGCAGACCTTCCCGACGGCGTCACCCTCTCCCACGAGGAGGTCTTCGGACCGGTCCTCTCGGTACAGAAGGTGGACGGCGAGGCCGAGGCGTTCGCCTCGGTGAACTCCTCCAAGTACGGCCTCCAGGCAGGCGTGTTCACCCACGACCTGCAGACCGCCTTCCGGGCCCACCGCGCCCTGGAGGTCGGCGGCGTGATCATCGGCGACGTCCCCTCGTACCGCGCGGACCAGATGCCGTACGGCGGTGCCAAGCAGTCCGGCGTCGGCCGCGAGGGCGTCCGGTACGCGATGGACGACTACACCTACGAGCGCGTCCTGGTCCTCACCGGCCTCGCCCTGTAAGCCCCTGCCGCCCGCCGGCCGCCCGCACTCCGCCCGGACAGCGAGACGGCAGGCGGCGGGCGGCAGGGGAACGGCCCGAACCCGCTGTGCGGGGGTTCGGGCCGTTCTCGCGTACAGGGTCCGTCTGCGCGTGACCGACGCCGGACCGGCTCCCTCGCCCTCGGAGGAGACGCCCGCCAGGTCCGGTTGCCTGGCCGATCTGATCTCATCCGATCCGTCGGCAACCGGAGCGTGCGAGCCGGACCGGACCGGCTTCCCGCCCACCCCGGAGGAGGCCCCCGTCCGACTCCCTCGGGCGCCGCGCCCGACCACCGAGTGAGGGCTCCAGCTCCTTCCGGCAAGTCCGCCTGACCACCGCGCCAGGGGCTCCAGCCGTTCTGGCATGCCGCACGCCCCGGCGGGCAGTGGAGTGGCGACCCACCCGATCGGCGTCCGGAGGATGGTGACAGGGACCGGAATCGGGTACATACGGACGAGTAGAACCGATAGGTACGCAGGGGTGGACGGTCCCCGGCCGCCCGCGGACCTGTCGGTCCCCCCCACCCGACGAAGCGGCGAGGTGAGCTCCTCATGTCCGCACCATCCGCACAACGTCCGTCCGCACAAACGCACACGCACACGCCCAAGGTCACCGAACGCGAAGCGCGCCAAGTGGCCGAGGACGCACGCGAGCAGGACTGGCGCAAACCCAGTTTCGCCAAGGAACTCTTCCTGGGCCGCTTTCGGCTCGACCTGATCCACCCGCATCCGCTGCCGGCCGCCGAGGCCGTCCGGCGAGGCGAGGAGTTCCTCGCGCGGTTGCGCGAGTTCTGCGAGACCCGGATCGACGGCGCCCTGATCGAGCGCGAGGCGAGGATCCCCGACGAGTTGGTCAACGGCCTCAAGGAACTCGGCGCGCTGGGTATGAAGATCGATGTGAAGTACGGCGGCCTGGGGCTGACGCAGGTCTACTACAACAAGGCCCTCGCCCTGGTCGGTTCCGCCAGTCCCGCGATCGGCGCCCTGCTCTCCGCCCACCAGTCCATCGGCGTGCCGCAGCCCCTGAAGATCTTCGGCAGCCAGGAGCAGAAGGACACCTTCCTGCCCCGGCTGGCCCGTACCGACATCTCGGCGTTCCTCCTCACCGAACCGGACGTCGGCTCCGACCCGGCCAGGCTCGCCACCACGGCTGTCCGCGACGGGGACGACTACGTCCTCGACGGGGTGAAGCTGTGGACCACCAACGGGGTCGTCGCGGACCTGCTGGTCGTCATGGCACGCGTACCGAAGTCGGAGGGCCACAAGGGCGGCATCACGGCCTTCGTGGTCGAGGCCGACGCCCCGGGCATCACCGTGGAGCACCGAAACGCCTTCATGGGCCTGCGCGGTCTGGAGAACGGTGTCACCCGCTTCCACCGGGTGCGGGTTCCCGCAGCGAACCGCATCGGGCCGGAGGGCGCAGGGCTCAAGATCGCTCTCACCACTCTCAACACCGGCCGGCTCTCGCTGCCGGCCATGTGCGTCGGCTCCGGGAAATGGTGTCTGAAGATCGCCCGCGAATGGTCGGCGGTCCGTGAGCAGTGGGGCCGCCCCGTGGCCCGCCACGAGGCCGTGGGCGCCAAGATCTCCTTCATCGCGGCGACGACCTTCGCCCTCGAAGCCGTGGTCGACCTCTCCTCGCAGATGGCGGACGAGGACCGCAACGACATCCGGATCGAGGCGGCGCTCGCCAAGCTGTACGGCTCCGAGATGGGCTGTCTGATGGCCGACGAGCTGGTCCAGATCCGCGGCGGCCGCGGCTTCGAGACCGCGGATTCCCTTGCCGCCCGCGGTGAACGGGCCGTCCCCGCCGAGCAGATGCTCCGGGACATGCGGATCAACCGGATCTTCGAGGGCTCGACGGAGATCATGCACCTGCTGATCGCCCGTGAGGCGGTGGACGCCCACCTCAAGGTCGCGGGCGACATCATCGACCCCGACAAGCCGCTCTCGGCCAAGGCCAGGGCGGGCGCGAACGCGGCCGGGTTCTACGCCAAGTGGCTGCCGAAGCTGGTCGCCGGACCGGGACAGCTCCCGCGTACCTACGGGGACTTCCACCCGTCCGGCCATGCCGACCTCTCCGGCCACCTGCGCTACGTCGAACGGTCCTCCCGCAAACTGGCCCGCTCCACCTTCTACGCCATGTCCCGCTGGCAGGGCCGGATGGAGACCAAGCAGGGCTTCCTCGGCAGGATCGTCGACATCGGTGCGGAACTCTTCGCCATGAGCGCCGCCTGCGTCCGGGCCGAACTGCTGCGCACCGAGGGCGACCACGGCCGCGAGGCGTACCAGCTCGCCGACACCTTCTGCCGCCAGTCCCGGATCCGCGTCGAGGAGCTCTTCACCCGGCTCTGGTCCAACACCGACGACCTCGACCGGCGGGTGGTCGACGGCGTCCTGTCCGGCACGTACACCTGGCTGGAGGAGGGCATCATCGACCCGAGCGGTGACGGCCCGTGGATCGCCGACGCCACCCCGGGCCCCTCGGCCCGGGAGAACGTCCACCGGCCGATCCGCTGAGCCCCTGACAACCCCGGGCCCGGCCGGGGGGGGGGGGGGGCCCGCGCGGCGGTGGGCCCGCGCCCGCCCGCCCCCCGCCCCCCGCCGGGCCGCGGGGGCGAGCGCCGCGTCACAGAGCGCCGTG